>DATCUG010000462.1:0-26689 GCA_036567525.1 Streptosporangiaceae bacterium
GACTACCGGCCGCCCGCCTACATCCGCCGCGAATATGAGGCGGCGCGCCAGCATCGCTGGTATATGACCTCGCGGCTCATCACGATCAACGACATCTATTCCTTCGACCCAGGTGCCACCGTGGACTATGACGAGTTCGAGGACGTGGTCGGCCGGAACTTCCGGCAGCCACCGGAAGGCCTGGGGTTCGATGGCTCGCCCGTCGCGCACATGTGGCGAACGATGATATGGCCCAACAATTTCCTGTGACCATGATGATCTTCAACGCAAGCCTGGGAGCCCGCGCAGTGCACACGGACTCCCAGGTGAGGAGCGGAGGCTCGGGGATTTGAACCCCGGAAGGGCGATGAACCCTAACCGCATTAGCAGTGCGGCGCCATAGACCGGACTAGGCGAAGCCTCCCCGACCAAGCGGTCCGCATCAGCGTACCGGCCAGCCGCCCGCTGCGCCAAAGCAGTTCCGGGAATCCCGGCCGCCGGTTCAGCGCACCTCGACGACCTTGTAGTCGCCATGGGCGAAGGCGTCCCGCATCCTGGTCTTGGCGAACTTGCCGACGCTGGTCTTGGGCACCTCGTCGATGAACGCCCAGCGCTCCGGCAGCTGCCAGCGCGGGATGCGTTCGGCCAGGAAGGCGCGCAGTTCCTCCGGGGTCACGGTGGCGCCCGGCGCGACCACCACCGCGGCCAGCGGCCGCTCGCCCCACTTCTCGTCCGGCACCCCGATGACCGCGGCCTCGCTGACGTCCGGGTGGGCCATCAGGATGTTCTCCAGCTCCATCGAGGAGATCCACTCCCCGCCGGACTTGATCACGTCCTTGGCCCGGTCGGTGAGCGTCACATAGCCGAGCCGGTCGATGGTGCCCACGTCGCCGGTGCGCAGCCAGCCACGGTCGAACTTGGCCGGGTCGTCGTCCTTGTGGTAGGACCCGGTGATCCACGGGCCGCGCACCTGGACCTCGCCGACCGCGACGCCGTCGTTGGGCAGCACCGTGCCGTCGTCGCCGACCAGCCGGCCTTCGACCGTGCAGAACAGCCTGCCCTGGGTGTCCCGGTAGGTCCAGGCGTCGTCGCCGGCCGCCCCGCGCGGCGCCCGGGCCACGCTGCCCAGCGGCGAGGTCTCGGTCATCCCCCAGGCCTGCAGGATGGTGACGCCGAGTTCCTGCTCGAACGCGGCCATCAGCGAGTGCGGGACGGCCGAGCCGCCGCACGGCACCAGCCGGAGCGAGGAGATGTCGCCGCCGTGCGCCCGGATGTACTGCAGCAGGCCGGTCCAGATGGTCGGCACCGCGCCGGCGAGCGTGGGCCGCTCCGCCTCGATGAGCTTGACCAGGTGTTCCGGCTGGAGGAACCGGCCCGGCATGATCAGGTCCGCGCCGGACAGCACCGACGCGTAGGCCAGCCCCCACGCGTTGGCGTGGAACATCGGCACCACCGGGAGCACCCGGTCCTGGTCCGACAGGCCGAACACGTTGCCCAGGCAGACCCCCATCGAGTGCAGGTAGGTGGACCGGTGACTGTACACGACCCCCTTGGGCATCCCGGTGGTACCGCTCGTGTAGCACATGGCCGCCGCGGTCCGCTCGTCAAGATCTGGCCAGCTGAACTCGTCAGCCGCCGAACTCAGCAGCTCTTCGTACAGGTGCACTTCGTGGCCGGCGCCCACCAGCGAGTCGGCCGCGCTGGTCTCCGGCCCGGCCGGCGAGCCGGTCAGCAGGATGTGCCGGACCGTTTCCAGGTGCGGCAGTACCTGGGCCAGCAGCGGCACCAGCGTCGGCTCCGTGATGATCACGTGGTCCTCGGCGTGGTTGGCGATGTAGCCGATCTGGGCCGGGTCGAGCCGCAGGTTGAGCGTGTGCAGCACGGCACCCATCGACGGTACGGCCAGGTACGCCTCCAGGTGCTCGGCGTTGTTCCAGAGCAGCGTGGCCACCCGCTGATCCCCGGTCACCCCGAGCTGGCGCAGCGCCCCGGCCAGCCGGGCCGCGCGGGCGCCGGTCTGCGCGTAGGACTGGCGTGTCACACCGTCCCCGGTGTACGTGACGACCTGGCTGTCGCCGTACACCGTCGTGCCGTACCGCATCAGCGCGGTGACCGTCAGGGGCACGTCCATCATCGTGCTGAGCACGACCCACCTCCACGTGATGTCGCTTGGCGCGAGCTGCACCAGTCCGGCTGCGCTTGTGTGGATCGTGCCACGCCAGCGGCCGGGACGTCACCCTCCGAGCAGGTCGGCATCGATGCGCAGCTTGGCCACCGCCCGGGACACGGTGCTTTTCACCGTACCCAGGCTCACCCCCAGCACCTCGGCGACCTCGGCCTCGCTCATGTCCTCGTAGTAGCGGAGCACCACGGCGGCGCGCATCCGCTGCGGCAGCCGCTCGATGGCCCGGCGCAGCGCGTCCTGCATCTCGCTGTCGCCCGCGTGGTCAAGGACCGGCCGGTCCGGGATCTCGTCGGTGGGGTACTCCTCCACCCGCCGGCGGCGCCACCAGGAGATATGCGTGTTCACCATGGCCCGGCGGACATAGCCGTCCACCGCGCCGCGGTCCTCGATCCGGTCCCAGGCCTGGAACGTCTTGGCCAGCGCGGACTGGACCAGATCCTCGGCGTCGGCCCGGTTCCGGGTGAGCAGCAACGCCATCCGCAGCAACGACCCGCTCCGCGAGGTGACGTACTCGCGGAACGCGATATCACCGCCCGCGGCGGCATCATCCTGACCCTCAGTCCCGCCCTGACCCTGGCGAGGTATAGCCCCGTCCCCCCGCGCCCCGGTCACGACGTGATCGCCCCCGACGCTCACACCCCCACCGTACCCAGGGAACACTCTCACCCCACGGTTCCCGGCAGCCGCCGGCGAGGCGCAGCCCTCTGCAACACTCTGCGCCCGTCTACCCCCAGCCCTAGAAACCCCAATACTCCGCCAGATCAGCATCGGCCAGGCTCTTATCACCCGAGATGCACGGCCTCTGGGCACTTATCACCCGGGGAGCGCTCCCGAGACGGACAAAGCGGTCAAAACTCCGCGCACCTGGGGTGATGAGTGGGCGAGACCGCGCATCTGGGGTGAAGAGTCGAGATGATCATGGCGTGGGGACACTGGCTGGCGGGTCTCGGGGATTCTTGGGGTGTCTAGCGGTGCGGGTAGAGAGGGGTATCGAAGGCTAGGCGGGCTGGGCGCGGAGGAAGCGGCCGAAGTGCGGCACGGTGAACGCGATCAGACCGCGTTCCGAGCTGTAGATCAGGCCCTTCTTGATCAGCCCGTCCCGGGCCGGGGACACGCTGGACGGCTTGCGGCCGAGCTGCTCGGCCACCTGGGCGGTCTGCACCGGGTCGTCGCCGAGCAGCGCCATCGTCCGCATGTACTCCCGTTCGGCCTGGGTGGCCCGCTCGTACCGGCTGCCGAAGAAACCCACCGCCAGCTCGGCCTCGGCCTGCGGGCTGGCCACCGCGACATCCTGGGCGGTCACCGGGCTGGCCGCGGCGACGTCCCAGGTCACCTTGCCGTAGGCCTGGACGAAGTACGGATACCCGTCGGCCGCCTCATACAGCGCATCCAGTGCGTCCGGCTCGAAGTCGGCCCCTTCCCGCTGGGCGGGCGCGAGCAGCGCTTGATCAGCCGCGGACCTGTCCAGCCGGTCGATCGACACGTAGCGGAACAGGCGTTCGGAATAGGACTTGCTCGCGGAGAGCACGGACGGCAAGTGCGGCAGGCCGGCCCCGACCACAATCAGTGGGCCGCCGTTCTGGGACAGCTCGTGCGTGGCCGCGCACAGCGCGGACACGTCGTCCGCGGGCACATCCTGCATCTCGTCGATGAACAGCGCGATGCCGACGCTCAGGTCGGCCGCCACCGACGCGGCGTCGGTGAACAGCTCCATCAGGTCGATCTCCAGGTCCCCGGAGTCGGCCCGGCCGCGGGCCGCGGGCACGTCGATGCCCAGGTGCGGGACGAACGTGCCCTTGGGCGCCTTCGGGTCGCGGCCGGCGAACGCCTTGAGCACGCCGAGGAACTGGTCGATGCGGTCCGGGGCGCGGTGCCGCGGGGCCAGCTCGCGGACCGCCATGTGCAGCGCGCCTGCCACCGGGCGGCGGATGGACTGCCCGGGCCGGGCCTCGATCTTGCCGGTGCCCCACAGCCGCTGCAGCGCCATCGAGCGGAACGAGTTGAGCAGCACGGTCTTGCCCACTCCGCGCAGCCCGGTGAGCACCATGCTGCGCTCCGGGCGGCCGCGGGCGATCCGCTCCAGCACCACCTCGAACTGGCTGAGCTCACGGTCCCGGCCGGCCAGCTCGGGCGGCCGCTGGCCCGCCCCCGGGGCATACGGATTGCGTACTGGGTCCACGGCCTAGCAGCCTATGCGCGGGTCTAGCCGAAACCGTAGATTCACGTAGAAAGCGCTGCCGGCGTGTCGCCGGCAGCGCCTTCTCCTACCCCCGTTCCCCGTGCGGCTCGGTGGCAGACCGGCGCGCGCCCCGCCCCCCGGTAGGGACGCGCGCCGGCGGATCTCAGTGCAGCAGGCGCAGCGTGTTGACCGCGTCGTCCACGTAGTACACGCCGGACCCGTGCGGCGCCACGGCCAGCCCGAACAGCGCGCCCGCTCCGGGCGGGCTACCCGACTTGTCGAGGAACCGGGAGGCGACCTGCATGCCGCCCGGCGTGGTCTCGACGATCCGGCCGTCGTTGCCGTTGACGGTCAGGATGTTCCCGTTCGGGGCCAGGGTGAGGCCCAGCGGGTCGTTCAGCTTGCCGCCGGAGCTGACCACCATGCCGGTCCCGGCGCTGCTGTGCCGGAACACCGCGTTCGGGATCGCGTTGATCTTGTTGACCAGGCTGTTTGCGACATACAGCGTGCCGGTGCGGCTCAGCCCCACACCCGTTGGGCCGATCACCAGCGCGGCCGGGTCGGTCCGCGTCGGGAAGCCCGAGCCGATCTTCGTGATGTTCTTCACCGTGGGTGGCATCTGGCCGTGCAGGGTCAGGAACAGCCGGAGCACGGTGCCCCGGTGCACGACCTTGCCGTTCGCCGCGACAGTGCCGTTGAGCACGTTGGTGACAAACAGTTCGGCGAAGTGACCGGCGCTGATCGAGGTCATGTCCCACGGGCCGTTGATGCCGTTACCTGAAATGGTCTCCCGGACGTGGCCGGTGTTGTCCAGCACAAGCAGGCAGCCCGCCTTGGCCGTGGCGGACATCCCGTTACTGGTGGGCAGGCTGCCGACGACTACCCAGCCACCCTTGAGCACGGTGAGCGCGGTGGTCAGGCCGATCCCGCCGGGGCACGAACCGGGCAGGTTGTTCGGGCTGATGTTGGCGAACACGCTGAGCTTGCCGCCCGGGGTGATCTGGACGATGGTCCGGCCGGTGCCCTGCAGGTTCTTCTTGTTGTTGAAGTTGCTGATGAGTACGTTGCCGCGCTGCAGGTCACCCTGGGTTCGCTGGATGACCACGGTGCCGTACGGGTTGACATCGCCGTTGGGCGGCACCGTCGAGCCGATGGTCGTGAGATGGTGGAACTGGCCGATGAACGAGGATCCGCTGGATCGCGCCTGCGCCCCCGCGGCAGGCGCCAGGACGAAGGCCGCCGTGGCGGCGGCCGCGACCGACGCGGCCGAGGCCACGACGGCACGGTGAATGACTGACATTGTCTCCCGCTCCCCTTCCCCTGGTGGCCACGGCGGCCATCGGTGGGCGCCGTGGTGCAGCGCGAGAGCAGGCAGAAGTCGTGCAGCGAACGCCCCGCTCCGCGTGCCGCACCCCCTGTCACGGCTACGGAGCGCAGTGGGTTCAGCCGGGAAGGAGATATTTCTCTAACCGGCCTGGGTATTACTAGCGGCCGGCCGGGTCGTGACCGGACTGGTTCAGCCGGGCCAGGTAGTCGTTGTACGCGGCCAGGTGCTCGTCGTCATCGATGGTGCCGTGCGAGGCCGCGGCGGCCGGGGTCGCGGCCGGGCTGGCCGGGCTGGCGGCGGCCGGGCTGACAGCACGGCCGGTGGCACCGGTGGTGTGCTCGAAGCTGTTGGACCGGACCTTCTCCAGCCAGCCCAGGCTGGTCGCGCCGCCCTGGTCGGCCCGGGCCCACATCAGGAACACCAGCATCATGAACCCGAACATGAGTGCGTCGCCGGCCACCCACATGATCGACCCGGCCCAGTGGATGTCCTGCAGCGGGCTGGGCGAGCCGGGCGGCGCCGGGCCGTCGGTGGCATGCAGTGGGCTGCCCTGCATGCTCAGGATCAGCCCGGTGAACGTGTCCACCGGCATGGCCACGGCCAGCATCAGGAACCGGATCGGGTAGGACAGCCGCCAGCGGATCGGCTCACTGCCCACGATCGGCAGGAAGAACAGGTAGCCGGCCACCAGGTAGACGGCATGTTCGGCGTCGTGCAGCAGCGGGTGCGTGATGGTGGTCGTGATCAGGCTGGTGAGGTGGGTGGACACGATGACCGCGGTGTACAGGGCCAGGGTGAACGGCGGCCAGGTGAGGAACGTGACCGCCCGGGACCGGATGACCCGCTTGGTCCAGGTGTGCAGCGGGTTCCGGCTGGTGTGCAGCAGCAGCGTGACCGGCTGGCCGGCCACCAGCAGCGGCGGCGCCACCATGATCAGCATGAGGTGCTGCACCATGTGGTCCCAGAACAGCACGTCGTCATAGGCGCCGATGCCGCTCTCGGTGGCCAGCACGATCACGGCCAGCCCGGCCAGGAAGAACGCGGTCCGCCACCACTGCCACGGCCTGGCCGGGTGGCGCTGGCCGACCCGCCACGCGCCCCACAGGTACAGCGCGGCCGCCGCGGCGGCGAGTACCGATACGGCAGGCGCGAACTGCCACTGCTCCAGCACGGCCTGCCAGCCAAAGGGCGGCAGCATGGATCCTCCTTCTTACTGTTGAGCCTACTCACTACTGGATGTAGGAGAAGTCCCCGCCTCGTCCCTTGGGCAGGCGGCACTATGGTTGTCCGCGGGAGGGTTCGCCTAGTGGCCGATGGCGGCGGTCTTGAAAACCGCTAGGGCGCGTGAGTGTCCTCGTGGGTTCGAATCCCACACCCTCCGCCGAGCCGTCGATATGCATGCTGACCAGGCCACAGCACTCTTCTGGCACGTCGTCACGCCGGGAGCTGGCAGGCAACCATAGATCACCAGCAGCGGCCGTAAGCGACCGGCCGCCTGCCAGACCTGGCTGTCGGTGAGCTGGCCCGAAAGTCCTGTTTGGGGGGCGTCAGGCGGGTAGCCGGGCCGGAACGGGGTCGTGCGGAAGTCGTGGGGGCGTCATGGTCGTGCCAGCTATCCAGGGAGCCAGGACCGAGGTAGTTCCGGGTATCCCCAGCCGCCTGCTTGGCCCTCGCCGCGGAGGCGTTCGGGCACCTTCGTGCTGGTGCTGTCCGGTACGGCGACGCTGCTGGCCACCGCCCGGATCGGGCACGGCACAGTGCCGGGGGTGCCAGCTCAGATCGCGGTGTCAGTGGCATTCGGCTTTGGCATCCTGGCTGCTGTCTACACGGTGGCCACGGTCTCAGGTGCGCACATCAACCCCGCGGTCACCTTCGGGCTGGCTGCCGCCCGCGAGTTCCCGTGGCGGCTGGTCCCGGCTTACTGCGGTGCGCAGCTGCTGGGCGGCATCCTGGCCGCCCTGGTCAACTGGGGGATCTTCGGCGACAAGCTCGGCTCGGCGCTTGATCTGGGCACCACCCACCCTGGCGCCGGCGTGTCGGCGATCGCCGCGCTGTTCGCCGAGTTCGCGATCACCGCGGTACTGCTGGTCGTGGTGTTGTCCACCGCTGTCTACCAGCGGGCGCCCGGCGGGGCGATGCCTGCCGGACTGGCCATCGGACTGTGGATCGGCTGCGCAGTGTTCCTCGCCTTCCCGATCTCCGGCGGGTCGCTGAACCCGGCCCGAACCCTCGGCCCAGACATCGTCTCAGCCGCATTCCCCTCGTGGTGGATCTATCTGATCGGCCCGCTGGCCGGGGCGGCGTTTGGCGGCTGGATCTGGCAGTTCCTCAAGCACGGCCGCCAGCCCGCCGATGCTGACGAAGACACCGAACCCAGCCGGCCGGACGCCGGCAACGGCCAGCCAGCCCGGCCGCGGACCGGCAAATTCCTGGTCGACAAGGATCCGCGCGGCAAGTACCACTTCACCCTGGTCGCGGGCAACGGGCAGGTGATCGCCACCAGCACCGCCTACGAGCGGAGGCAGGCAGCGCTGAACGGGATCGAGTCGCTGAAGAAGAACGCCCCCGACGCCGAGATAGCCGACGCGGGCAGCTAAAGCCAACCAGGCGCGCCTTCGACATCCGCCGACGTGGCCGGCCAGGGTGTTCCTATGTCCTGCGACACCTTACGGACAGGCGCCACGTGAAGACCATGGACGTCATCAGCGCGGCAAAGCTGCGTGGCGGTTTCTACTCGCCACGCATGCTGGTGCACGCCTGCCTGGATCGTATTGCCACGCTCAGCAGCGCTCACTGCGCCCGGTTGCGGATGCTCGAGCCGAGCGCGGGCGATGGCGCCTTCCTCCGCGGGCTCAGCGACCATCCGCTGGCCAGTCGGATCAAAGAGGTAACCGCGGTCGAGATCAATCCTGGGGAGGCCGCTCAGTGCCGCCAGGTCCTGGCGGGCGCCAGCTTCGGCGGCACGGTGGTCACCGGCAGCGTGCTCAACGGCGCGCGGCCGCTGCCTGGCCACTACGATGCCGCCGTCGGCAACCCGCCGTTCGTCCGGTTCCAGTTCCTCACCGATGACGACCGCGCCGGTGCGCTGGCGATAGCCCAGGACAGCGGCATCCCGCTGACCGGCGTATCCAATCTCTGGATCCCGGTCCTGCTGACCGCGCTGACCAGCCTGCGGGACGGCGGGTCGTTCGCGTTCATCGTGCCCGCCGAGTGCTTCACCGGGATTTCGGCGCGCAGCGTGCGGACCTGGCTCATCCAGCATGCCGACGCGCTGCAGGCAGACCTGTTCAAGCCCGGCTCGTTTCCCGGCGTGCTGCAGGAAGTGGTGGTGCTCAGCGGGCGGCTGAACCGGCCGGCCGGCCGCGGCTTGGCCGCAACCCGGGCGACGGCGCCGCTGACCGTGGTGGAGCACCTCCCCGGGACCCCCGTGTCCTGGACACACCAGGTGCAGGAGTCGGCCCCGACCTGGACCCGGTACCTGCTTACCCCGGCTCAGCTGAGCGCGCTGCACGAGCTGACCAGCCTGCCCGAGCTCCACCACCTGGCCGACGTGGCCCGGCTGACCGTCTCCACCGTGACCGGCGCCAACGAGTACTTCTCGGTCGATGACGGCACGCTCAGCCAGCATTGCCTGGGTACCTGGGCCCGGCCGCTGCTGCCCCGGATCCGGCACGCCACCGGGCTGGTGTTCAGCCATGAGGACCATCGCGAGCTGGCCAGGCTGGACTGCTCCCGGTGGCTCCTGGACTTCGGGCCAGCCGCACCCGCGCCGGAGCACATCCCGGCCGCGGCCAGCTACCTGCGCCACGGGGAGCGGCTCAAGCTGCACCAGCGCTACAAGTGCCGCATCCGCGACCCGTGGTATCGCGTCCCCATCGTGCCACCCGGCCGCCTGCTGCTGTCGAAACGCTCGCACAAGTATCCGCGCCTGGTGCTGAATTCGGCCGGGGTCATCACCACCGACACGATCTACCAGGGCCGGATGACGGCGGCGTTCGACGGCCGGGAGGCGGACCTGGTCGCGGGCTTTCACAACACGGCCACGCTGCTGACCGCGGAGATTGAGGGCCGCAGCTTCGGTGGCGGGGTGCTGGAACTGGTGCCGACTGAGATCGGGCGCCTCGCCATCCCGATGGTGCCCGGGTTCGGCCAGTCCCTGCCGCGCCTGGACGAGCTGGCCAGAGGCGCCGGGCCGGACTCCGCCGAGCTGGTGCAGCGAACCGACGCGCTGCTGGCCGCCGCGATCCCCAAGCTCACCCCCGGCCTGCTCGAAGAGCTGCGGGCGGCGCGGGCCGCGTTGCTGCGGCGCCGGATGGACCGGACCGGCTAGCGTTGCCGTCTCCGCAGCTCCTGTTGCCGGCTCCGCAGCTCGTGTTGCCGCCTCGGCAGCTCCCTTAACCGGTACTGAGTACCGCGCGCCCTATCGTGAAGGTAACCAGCGCCACCAGGCCGGTGCCGATCGCGGCTGACATTAACGGGGGGTTGCCCGGGTGAACTTGAGTCACCTGATCGCCAGCTACGGCTACTGGGTGCTGTTCCTGCTGGTGGGGGCCGAAAGCCTGGGGGTGCCGCTGCCCGGTGAGACCGCGCTGATCATCGCGGGCACGTACGCCGGGCATACCCACCGGCTGGACCCGTGGGCGATCTTCGCAGTGGCCTCGGCGGCGGCCATCATCGGTGACAACATCGGCTACTGGCTCGGCGACCAGGGCGGTTACCGGCTGGCCCGGCGGTACGGGCCCAAGGTACGGCTCGACGAGCGGAAGCTGAAGACGGCCCGTTACCTGTTCGACCGGCACGGCGTGCTGGTGGTGTTCTTCGGCCGGTTCGTGTCGGTGCTGCGTGCCTACGCCGCGTTCCTGGCCGGGGTCAGCAAGATGCGCTGGCGGGTGTTCCTGCCGGCCAACGCCGCGGGCGGCATCGTCTGGGCCGGGGTCTACACGCTCGCCTCGTACCTGGCCGGCGACGCCCTGCAGCGGGCCGACACGACAATCAACTGGATCCTGGCCGCCGCGGCGGTAGTCGCGTTCGTCGCGGTGGTGCTGGTGGTCCGCCGCCAGTTCGGCCGGCTGGCCGAGCGGGCCGAGGCCGCCTACCCCGGGCCACTGGACCAGCCCTCGCAGCCGGCCAGCCGGGCTGGGCAGCACCACGGCGACGCGCCCAGCCCGACCGGGCAGCAGCGGCGGGATCCCGGCCAAGCGGAGTTAGGGTCAGCCGCCGAACGACACCTCGATGGTGCGCTCGTCGGTGCCGCGGAGCACGGCGAGCTGGATCGTGCCGCCCGCCCCGGCCGTCTGCAGCGCGTCGAACAGGTCGTCCGGGTCGCGCACCGGCCGGCCCGCGGCCGCCACGATCAGGTCGCCCTGGGCCAACCCCGCCTGGGCGGCCGGACTGTCGTCTTCCACCCCGCGGATGAGCACGCCATCGGCCTCCGGCAGGCCGACCGAGCGGCGCAGCCGCCGGGCTACGTGACCAGGCGCCAGCGCCACGCCCAGCCGGGGCGGTGCGGCTGACTCACCGCGAGCGAGCGCGTCGACCCGGCCGCGAAGTGCCTCGTCGGCCGGGATGGCCAGGTAGAAGCCCTCGCCCAGGCGGTGGGTGTTGATGCCGAGCAACTGCCCGCTCGTGTCCAGGACCGGTCCGCCCGATGAGCCGGGCAGCAGTGGTGCCGTGTGCTCCAGGCTGCCGGCGATGCGCCGGCCCCTGGGTCCACGGAACGTCCGCTCGATGCCGGACACGAAGCCGAACGTCACCCGCAGCCCACGGCCGCCCGGGTTGGCCAGGGCGAATACCGGCAGGCCGAGTTCCGCCCCGGTGCCGCTGGCCCAGGGCAGCGCGGCCACCCCAGAGGTGTCGACGTCGATGACGGCCAGGTCGCCGTCGATGTCGTGCCCGGCCACGCTGCCGTCGGCCGTCCGCCCGTCTGCGAACGTGACCGTCACCTGATCTCCGCGCACGTTGTGCGCGTTGGTCAGCACCCGCCCGTCGCCGAGCACGATGCCCGAGCCGACGCCCCAGCGCTGGCCGATGCCCACTACCGCGGCCCCGGCCTGGTCGGCCAGTTGCCTGATGTTCGTCTGTACCTCGTCCAGGAGTGACATGGCCGCCTCCAGCAGGCTCCGTAAGCTCGAGTAACTAGTAACTTGCAACTTACTATTAACCTGCCGGGAGTCAACGAGATACGATTCCGCTCATGGCCGAACCCCAGGACGACTCCTCACCACTGGCCGAAGCGCTGGCCCGGGTGGGCGACCGGTGGACGCTGCTGGTGGTGCAGGCGCTGCTGCCCGGCCCGCGCCGGTTCAACGACCTGCTCGGCCTGATCCCCGGTATCGCGGCCAACATCCTGTCCGAGCGGCTCAAGCGGCTGGAACGGGCCGCGCTGCTGGTGGCCCGGCCCTACTCGCAGCGGCCGCCGCGGGTGGCCTATGAGCTGACCGCCGAGGGCAAGGAACTGGCCGGGGCGCTGCGCCTGCTGGCGCACTGGGGGGCGCAGCACGCCGATCCGGCCGGCGCGCCGCGGCACCATAGCTGCGGCACCCCGGTCGAGGCCCGCTGGTACTGCCCGACCTGCGACCAGCTCGTCGAGCACGAGCCACACGACGGCACCGAGCTGCACTACGTGTAGCCGCGGCGGAAGCGCCCAATCAGTTCAGGGCCAGCGCGGTCAGGCCTTGGTGAGCGCGGTCATCACGACCAGGACGACGGTGAGCGTGGCGAACACGCCGTGCAGGATGACGATGGGAACGGGGAAGTGGCGTTCCGGCGGGGCGGCGATCCGGTGGCTGGAATGGCCCCCGTAACCGCCTCCCACGCCCACCGGTACCGTGGCCGGCACGCGCGCCCGGCGGGACCGGGAGCCGTAGGCCCGGTAGACCTCGATCCAGCGCGCCGCCATGGTGAGGCCGAGGATCACGACCACGACCAGGATCCCGGCCGCGGCCCAGGTCAGGCTGGCCCGGTTGGTAAGCAGGTAAACGGCCCACAAGCCCATACCGATGATGGCGAGCAAGGCGTGCGTGCTGATCACCGGTACCGGCAGCCGGGTGGCCGCTACCGACTGGAACTCACGGTCGTACTCGATCAGCCAGATGGTGAGCAGGTACAGCCCTCCGGCGGCCGTCATCAACCAGGTGAGCAACGCGGCAATAGGCATTGGCAATCCCATCGTCGGTACTGCGCAAGGACCCGTAACCGTGGCCTGCTAACGACTGCGCCGCGGGCCGCCGGACGGAATAGCGAGGATCCCCGGCGCTGGAGGCCATGGATCCACCCGTATTCACGGCCCTGTCAGCGGGCGAGTTCAACCGGAAACAGAGCTAAAACCCTGAGTAAACCCTGAGTGCAGGTCAGCCACCGGGGCGATCCCTTTGGGCCAGCAGAAAGACGGATCAGCAGCCAGCCCAAAACCCGGCAAAGCAGCTGCAGTTCAGCCCGAAAGGTGAGGAGCCCGCCGACCCTGGTCGCCGTAAGTAACCATCCGGCGACGGATCTGGTACTCCAGAGCGCCACCTGGCGCGTCTATCCAAGGCAGGATGCTGAGCTGCATAGGGGAATGAGCGCTCGCTAGGGGGAGGCGGGGGGGTTGCGGTTGCATCGCACGGCGCATCCTGTACGTACCGCTCAGCGTGCGTCTGGCCTGGCGCGCCGAACTGGCGCCCAGCGTGCGGGCCGCCCCGCGACGAGGCCAGGAAAGCTACGTGGAGGCGAGCGGTGCTAACTTCGCCCGAGATCGTTGCGTTGATGCGTGCGGCAGTACCGCCGGGCCAGCAAGCGCTGGATGAGCAGTCACTGCAGCGGCTGGGCGAGCTGACCCGGCAACTGCTGGCCGCCCGGAGCGAGGCCCGGCCGGAGTACGCACGATTCCTGGGTATCAGCGAGCGCGCAATCCCACTGCCCGAGGATGACCTGGCCACCTGGCTGGACGGCAAGAACGTGCTCGTGGTGGGCGGGACCGGCTGTATCGGCTCCAAGCTGATGCGCCAGGTGGTCAGCCGATGTCCGCGCCGCCTGGCCAGCGTGGGCCGGGGCATCACCGATCAGTACCCGGGCCTGGCCGGGGCGGAGTACCTGCAGGCCGACATCCGCGACCGGTACGCGCTCAAGTCGGTGTTCGACCAGGTCCGGCCGGACGTGGTGTTCCATGTGGCCGCGCAGCGCGACCCGGGCCTGGCCGAGTACGAAGTGCACCGGACGATCAGCACGAACATCTTCGGCACCCGGAACGTGCTCGAGATGTCGGCCGAGTTCGGCGTGCCCGAGGTGGTGTGCGCATCCACCGGCAAGGCGTTGCGGCCCTACTCGCCGGACGTGTACACCGCGTCCAAGCGGATCGCCGAATGGGTCATCGCGGAGGCCGCGGCGAGCAGCACGTCGACCGTGTACTCGGCGGCCCGGTTCACCCACGTGGTGGACAACTCGATCATCCACAACCGGCTGATCGACTGGAGCTGCGGCGGCGGGGTGATCCGGCTGCACAGCGCGGAAATCGCCTTCTACGGCGAATCGGCACTCGAATCGGCACAGCTCATGCTGGCGGCCGGCCTGGGCGGGCGGCCCGGCGAGATGCGCATTCACGCCATCACCGACCTGGGCTGGCCGGTCACCCTGCTCGACGTCACGCTGGGTGTGCTGGCCCGGACCCAGTCCGCGACACCGATCTACATCAGCGGTTACGACCGCGGCTACGAGCCCATCCCGTTCCCCGGCCTGTATGACCCGCTGACCGCGGGCGAGGTGAGCCCGCTGCTCAGCGCGTTCGAGGCGGCCAAGGCGGACGCCATGCCGGGTGGCGCGGTGGACGCCTTCCCGCTGATCGTGACGCCGGGCACCGAGGTGCAGCAGCGGCTGCGGGCGCTGGACGAAGCCTGCCAGAGCACCGAGGACCCGGCCGTGCTGCGGCCCGCGCTGGACCAGATGTCCTGGACCCTGCTCGATGCCACGCTCAGCGCGGTGAACACGCGGGTACTGACCCGGGCGGCCCAGCTCACCCTCAAGCATCAGGGCAGCCTGATCCCGGAGCACCAGCGGATGCTGGCCGCCATCATGCGGGAGGCCGGGATCAGCGAATCCGCACTGGTCTGAGGCCTGCAATCCGTCCTGCTTAAGTTGAGACCCCTCTGATACGCTGCCGTGTGCACCGAGAGCGATCGCCGCGCGTCTCTCAGTTAGAACGTGTTGTGCGGCTGGGGGGGACCTGGCCGGCCGTTTGATTCGACGCCGCTGATCAGAAGGGCCAGGGCATGTTACTGATGCGCGAAGGCGTCCGGGAGCGCCTGCGTAACCAGTGGACCACAACCGCCAAGCACGCCCGCCGGTTCCGCGGCCGCGTGCTCGGCATGATCCTCAACCGGGTCGCCACCGAGGAAATGCATCACGCCGCGCTCCTGCTCGGCTATGACATCGCGCTCGGGCATGGCCGCGAGGGCATCTTCCGTCACCTGCCCGAGTTCAACGTCGGCACCCAGCTAGGCGAGACGGTCCGGTACGGCAACCCGGAAGAGCGCGAGGGCGCCGTCGAAGCTCTCATCATGGAGCTCTGCCTCTTCAACTGACGTACGTTTCCGGCCTGAGCGGCACACTGCCGCGGCCGCATCGCGCAGGTCTTATAAGACATCCCGGATCGGCAAAGCAATCATGCCTGCCGCTATGCACGCAACGAGATGCGCCACGCTGCGCGGCGACTCGGCGGGCTGGATGCCAGCCGCGCAGATGAACTGGTAGCCGCGTTCAGACACGCTCGACTGACCCAGGCGGAAGTAGCTCAGCTCGGGCCTGGCTGTTCCGCTCACCATGCTGGCCGAGCCCAGACTCCACCGCGGCCACGATCCGGGGCCGGTGCGCCGGCAGCGGACATATCTTGCCAACCCTGCGACTATCCGAATCGCTCAATCCTGTCGGACCTTTTCTGCTGATCGGCGTAATCCGGGACAGGGCTTTGCGCGTCCAGTTATCGGTCAGCTAGTTGCCGGGCGGGGGGGCCCAGCCCGCGCAGTCATCATCCGTGGATGGGATCCCACCTGACGTGAAGGAGAGCACGAGTGGGGGGAAGCAGGCTTTCGCTTGCAGTAAACGGCCGGGAGCGACTGTACGAGGGGAAGCTGGTCCGCTACGACGCCGCCCGGCCCGGCCCCGGGACAGCCGCCGGGCCGGCGCTGCAGGCGGTGGCAGTGGTCGGCCTGGGCTACGTCGGCCTGCCGACCGCAGTGACGCTGCACGGGCAGTGCGAGCGGATCATCGGGATCGACATCAGCCAGCAACGGCTGCGTGAGGTGGCGGCGGCCGAGGCCGACCTCGGGCAGCCAGACCGGGAACGGCTCGAGGCGGCGCTGGCCGACGGCAGCCTGGAACTGACCTCCGACCCGGCCGCGGCCAGCGCCGCCGACGCCGTGATCATTTGCGTGCCCACGCCCGTCGACTCGGCGCGGGTCCCGGAACTGACCGCTCTGCGCGGAGCCTGCGAGAGCGTGGTCGCGCACGCCCGCCCCGGCCAGGTGATCATCCTGACGTCTACCACCTACGCGGGCACCACGCGGGAACTGCTCGCCGTGCCGCTGGCCGAACGCGGGCTGGCGGTCGGGACGGACGTGTTCGTCGCCTTCAGCCCGGAACGGATCGACCCCGGCAACGAAGATCACCTGCAGCGGGAGACGCCGCGGGTGGTGGGCGGGATCACCCCCGACTGCGCCTCGCGGGCGGCCGCGGTCATCGGCTGCCTGACGGACGTCGTCTACCTGGTCACCTCGCCGGAGGCAGCGGAGGCCACCAAGCTGTACGAAAACATCTTCCGGGCCGTGTCCCTGGCCCTGGCCAACGAGTTCGCCGACGCGTGCGGCGCGCTCGGCCTGGACCCGATCGAGGTCACCCTGGCCGCCGGGACTAAGCCGTACGGATTCCTCGGTGCCTTTCCCGGGCCGGGCGTCGGCGGTCACTGCATCCCCTGCGACCCGCACTACCTGCTCTGGCAGCTCAATGCTCAGGGACGCCGGTCGCCGCTGATCGAACAGGCCATGACGGCCATCGACGAGCGCCCCGAGCGGGTCATCGCGCGGGCCCGCGAAGTGCTGGCCGCTGATGGCTGCCAGCTGGCCGGGGCCCGGGTGCTGGTCGTGGGCACGAGCTACAAGGCGGGCGTGCGCGACCTGCGGGAGTCCCCGGCGCTGCCGCTGATTTCCGGGCTGCTCCGCGAGGGCGCCGAGGTGAGCTACTACGATCCGCTCATCCCCGGCGTCGCACTGCCTGGCGGCCAGCAGCTGTCCAGCCTGGAGGCGCCGTACGGGCCGGACTGGGACCTGGCCGTAATCCACACGATGCACCCCGGCCTCGAATACTCCTGGGTTAAAGAGTGCCCCCGGGTCCTCGACGCCACCTACCAGTTCGACAGCGCGCCGCAGCGCGTCGTCGTCTGAGCCCGGGCGGGACCGGCGGCGATGAGCGGGGGCCTGCAGGACGTTGACGTCTCCACCCCGGCGGTAATACTCAAATTCGACCAGAACGTGATGCACCACGGCGGGCTCGGTGCGATCCGCAGCCTGGGCCGCCTCGGTGTCCCGGTATACGGGGTGCACGAGGGGCCGCTGGCGCCGGCGGCCAGCTCCCGTTACCTGCGGGGACGCTTCTTCTGGCAGGCGGACCCGGAGCACGCCGCCACGATCCGCGACGGGCTGCTGCGGCTGGCCGAGCGCATCGGCCGCCCAGCTGTGCTCATCCCCACGGACGACGCTGGGGCGATCTTCCTGGCCGAGCAGGGCGCGGAGCTCCGCGAGGCGTTCCTGTTCCCCGAGGTGGCGCCCGGCCTGCCGCGCCGGCTGGCCGGGAAGCACGCTATGTCGCAGCTGTGCGCCGAGTTCGGCATGCCGGCGCCCAGGACGGTGCTGCCGGACTCCGCGGTGGACGCCGCCGGGTTCGCGGCCACGGCGGGGTTCCCGGTGGTGGCCAAGCTGACCAGCCCGTGGCGGGACGGGCACGCCGTGCGCAGCACCACCATCCTGCGCACCCCGGCCGAACTCGGCGACCTCTGGTCCGCCTGCGCGGCGGCCGGCGCCCGGCTCATGCTCCAGGAGTACATCCCGGGCGGCCCGGCCCAGGACTGGTTCTTCCACGGCTACTGCGACGCCGGCGGCACGTGCCGCCCCGCGTTCACCGGCGTCAAGGACCGGTCCTACCCGGCTCATGCCGGCCTGACCAGCCTCGGCCGCTGGGTACCCAACGCTGAGCTGTCTGAGCAACTGACCGGATTGCTGGGCCGCCTGCCGTATTCCGGCATCGTCGACCTCGACCTGCGGCTCGACGTCCGCGATGGCGAGTACAAGCTGCTCGACTTCAACCCGCGGCTCGGGGCCCAGTTCCGGCTGTTTGCCGACACGGCGGGGGTGGACGTGGTCCGCGCCGCGTACCTGGACCTGACCGGCCAGCCCGTCCCCGTGGGCGAGCCGGTCGCCGGCCGGGCCTTCCTGGTGGAGAACTACGACCCGATCAGCTCGATCAGCTACTGGCGCCGCGGCGAACTCGGCCTCCGAGCCTGGGCGGACTCCCTGCTGGGGGTCCGCGAGGTGGCCTGGTTCGCCCCGGACGACCTGCGGCCATTCGGGCTCATGTGCCTGCGGATGGGCTGGCGGGCGGCCAGCCGCCGGTTCACCGCAGGCCGCGCAGCAACGCCCAGCGAGACCGCCACTCCCCGGTACCGGCCGGGGCGGGCAGCGGCCGGAAGGCGGCAACCGCAACGGTCCCGTTCCCTGGCTGGTGCCCGTGGCACCTTCACCGCCTGACCCGGATGTCCGCCTACTGCCAACCGCACACAGATTCCGTATTCGAGGGGGATAAATAGTGAAAAGCGACGTGGTCGATGTCGCCATCGTCGGGGCCGGGCCGTACGGCCTGTCCGTGGCCGCGCACCTGCGCGCGGCCGGGGTGAGCCTCCGGCAGTTCGGCTATCCCATGCACCTGTGGCGCTCGATGATGCCGCAGGGGATGTTCCTCAAGTCGCAGGGCTTCGCCTCCAACCTGTCCGACCCGGCCAGCACGCACACCCTGGAAGCGTTCTGCCTGGCCACGGCGCGGCCCTACCGGGACTACGGGCTCCCGGTGTCACTCGACACCTTCCTCGCTTACGGCGACTGGTTCCAGGCGGCTCACGCCCCCGACCTGGAGGAGACCCTGGTGACCGAGGTCTCCGGTCAGGGCGGTGCCTTCACGCTGAACCTGGCGGACGGCAGCACAGCCCGCGCCCGGCAGGTCGTGGTCGCGGCGGGCGTGCAGCACTTCGCGGTGGTCCCGGACCTGCTGGCCGGGCTGCCGCCCGCGGTGTGCACGCACAGTTCGGCGCACACCGACCTGTCGGCCTTCACGGGCAAGCGGGTGATCGTCGTCGGCGCCGGCCAGTCGGCGCTGGAGTCGGCCGCCCTGCTGCACGAGAACGGCGCGACCGTCCAGGTGGTGGCGCGCCGGGCCAAGGTGGCCTGGAACGGCCAGCCGCTGGCCCTGGACCGGCCGCTGCTCCAGCGGCTGCGCGAGCCCGAGGCCGGCCTGGGCTCGGGCTGGAGCACGTGGTTCTATTCCGAGCATCCCGAGGTGTTCCGGCACCTGCCGGAATCCACCCGGGTCTACCGGTCCCGCACCGCTCTCGGCCCGGCCGGGGCGAGCTGGCTCCGGGAGCGGGTGGAGGGCCAGGTCCCCGTCCTCACCAGCCATATCCTGGAGGGCGCGGAAGCGATGACGGACAGCGTGGCGCTGACGTTCCGCACGCCGAACGGGACGACGGCCCGGCTGACCGCGGACCACGTGATCGCGGCCACCGGCTACCGTCCGGACCTGGAGCGGCTCACCTTCCTGGAGCCCGCGATCCGCAAACAGCTGGAGACCGTGGCCGGCGCGCCCGCGGTGCGCCGCGACTACCAGACGTCCGTGCCTGGCCTGTACGTGGCCGGGCCCGCGGTCGCTGCCACGATGGGGCCGGTCATGCGGTTCGTGTTCGGTACCAAGCACGCGGCGCACACGGTCGCCCGGGGCGTCATGGCCAACATGGGCAGCCGGTCCCGGATGGCCATCCCGGCCGGACGGTGACGCAGTGGCCTTGACGACGCTCATCGGGCCGGACACCGGCCCGATCGGGGCCGCCATCCCCCCGGCCCGAGGCTGGGACGATCCCCGAGGCTGGGACGATCCCAGGGGCAGGGAGGATGTCCGTGGCTGGGCGGGGCAGCCGGCCGCGGGCCGTCTGGCCAAGCGGGCTCTGGACGTGACTGCCGCCCTGGTGCTGCTGGCGCTGGCCGTGCCGATGCTGGCGGTGCTGACTGCGGTGCTGAAGGTGCGCACCGGGGGGCCGGTGCTGTTCCGCCAGGTCCGGGTCACCGGGCGGGGGCGGACGGCGGTCATCCTCAAGCTGCGCACGCTCAGCCAGCACGGCGACGCCGACACCCGCTGGAGCGTGGACGAGCAGCGGGTTCCCGCCATGCAGCGCTGGCTGCGCACCACCCACCTGGACGAGCTGCCCCAGCTGCTCAACGTGCTCCGCGGCGACCTGTCCCTGGTCGGCCCGCGGCCGGAACGGCCCTACTTCGCGGAGCGGTTCGGCCGGGAGATCCCCGGCTACCGTGACCGGCACCGGATGCGGGCCGGGCTGACTGGGTGGGCGCAGGTCAACGGGCTGAACGGGGATACCTCGATCGCCGAGCGGGTCCGGTACGACAACCACTACATCGACAACTGGTCGCTGCGGCTCGACCTCGTCGTCCTGGCCCGCACCCTGGGCCTGATATCCCGGTCTTTGGGCCGCGCCGCCGCCCAGCCCACCGAACGGCCGGTGCTGCGCGCCGGCCAGCCCCCGGCGGCGTGACCGCCCGGCCGAGAAAGGCATACGTAGTGAAGGTCCTTCACGTGATCACCGGCCTGGGGGTCGGCGGCGCCGAGCTGCAGCTGCGCTCGGTGATTCAGCATTCCCGGCACGACTGTGACGTGGTTACGCTGTACAACCCCGGCCCGGTCGCCGGCATGCTGCGCGAGGACGGCGTTCGGGTGCGGAGCCTGGAGATGACCAGCAACCGGCAGCTGTCCGTGCTGCCCCGGCTGTGGCGGCTGATCCGCGAGGGCCGGTACGACGTCGTGCACGCGCACCTGTACCGGTCGCAGATCTACGGTCGGCCCGCGGCGCGGCTGGCCGGCGTGCCGGTGGTGGTCAGCACCGAGCACTCGATCGGCGAGACGCACCTGGAACGCCGCCGGATGACGACGGGTGTGCGCACCCTCTACCTCGCCACTGGTGCGTTCTCCCAGATGACGATCGCGGTGTCGGAGACCGTCCGGGAACGGATGCTCAACTGGGGGGTCCCGGACCGCAAGGTGACCGTCATCCCGAACGGGGTCGATCTGAGCCGGGTGGCCTTCGACGCGGCCGCGCGGGCGCGGATCCGCGAAGAGTTCGGGCTCGGCGCCGGGGACTATGTCATCGGCGTCCTCGGCCGACTCGACCCGAACAAGCGGTTCGAGCTGGTCATCGAGGCCGCCGCGCCGCTGCTGGGCGACGGGACGAAACTGCTCATCGTCGGCAAAGGCGACGAGCGGGCCCGGCTGGAGGAGACCGCCGCCCGCTGCCAGGTGAGCGAGCACGTCGTGTTCGCCGGGGAACGCCACGACGTTGCCGCGATGCTCTCGGCGATGGACCTTTTCGTGGCATCGTCCCGGCAGGAGACATTTGGCCTGTCGGTCCTCGAGGCGCTGGCCAGCGGGGCCCCGGTGCTCTACACCACCTGCCCGGCGCTGGAGGGCCTGGACGTGAGCCGGGCCACCCAGGTGCCCGGCACGGCCGAGGGGATACGCGAGGGGCTGGCCGCAGAGTTGCGCGCGGGACGGGGAGACCGCATCGCCGAGTCCGCCGTCGAAGCGGAATACGGCATCAAGGCGGTCACCGCGCGGATCGACGGCCTGTACGAGCGGCTCGCCGCGCTGCATTCAGCGCGCGGCCGAACGGCCGGCCGGCCGAATACCCCACCCGATCCCGCCTCGCCTGACCTGGTGCCGGGCGAGGTCGCCTCCGCCGCCGGCCCGGCCCATGACTGATCGGAGCACGCGATGAAATGCCTGGTAACCGGGGCGGCCGGCTTTATCGGCTCGCACCTGTCGGACGCGCTGGTCACGGCCGGCCATGAGGTCGTCGGCCTCGACGACCTCAGCACCGGCCGGCTGGACAACCTGCGGGCGGTGCAGGACGCGCCTGGGTTCCGGCTGGTCCAGGGCTCGATCCGGGACGCAGGCCTGGTGGATGACCTGGCCCGCGGCGCGGACTGGATCTTCCACCTGGCCGCCGCGGTGGGCTCGTTCGTGATCCGGGACCGGACGCTGGAGAGCCTGCGCACCAACATCCACGGAACCGAGAACGTGATCGAAGCGGCGGACCGGCACGGGGCGGTGCTGATGGCCGCCTCAACCAGCGAGATCTACGGCAAGAACGACAAGATCGGGCTGCGCGAGGACGATGACCGGCTGGTCGGCTCGCCGCTGCGGTCACGGTGGAGCTACGCCGAGGCGAAGGCCATCGACGAGAGCCTCATCGACGCGTACGCGCGGGAACGCGGGCTGCGGGCGGTCATCATCCGGTTCTTCAACACCGTTGGCCCGCGGCAGACCGGCCGGTACGGGATGGTCATCCCGCGATTCGTCCGCCAGGCGCTGGCCGGTGAGCCGCTGACCATCTTCGGCACCGGCGAGCAGATCCGCTGCTTCTGCCACGTCGCCGACGTCGTGCCCGCGGTGCTGGATCTCATCACCACCCAGGCGGCCTACGGCCGGGCGGTGAACCTGGGCAACACCGAGCAGGTCACCATCCTGGAGCTGGCCCGGCGGGTCATCGCCGCGACCGGGTCGTCCAGCGAGTTGACGTACCAGTCGTATCTTGAGGCTATGGGGCCGGGGTATGAGGACATGCAGCGTCGCGTGCCTGACTGCACCCTTGCCCACGAGCTGGTCGGATATAAGCCCACCCGAACCCTCGACGACATCATCCACTCGGTGATCGCAGACCAGACGGGCGGCCGCGAGGCAGCGCTCGTGGTCTCGTGACGCTGGACGGAGCAGGATGCGGCAGGACACGGACGGCACGCCCCACCCGGCGCAGCGCGCCCGACGGCGTGGGCGTCCGGTGCTCACGCTGGCCAGTACCGAAACACCGCCGCCGTCCCGGCCGGGAGGCCGTGGCCGGCGCCGGCGCCGGGGCGGCTGGGCGTGGCTCGCCGTGCTGCCCGTCGGCATCCTGGTCGCGACGCTGACCGTGTACCTGTCGCAGAGTGGCGGCGCGGCGCCGCCGGCCACGGTGGTGGTCGCCTCGGTGCCGTACTGGAACATCGGCCACGGCACACAGGCGGTGCTGGCCAGCCGGGCCGACGTGAACGAGGTCTCGCCGTGGATGTATGGCCTGGCCCCGGGCAACCGGGTGGTGCTCGACTCGGGGATCAACGTGGCGGCGACCAACGGCTACCTGACGCAGTTGCGGGCCGAGGGCCTGCCGATCGTGCCGACGCTGGCCAACGTGGACGCACAGGGCAACTGGGCCTACCAGCCGGTGGCCCGGATGCTGCACGACCCGGCGATGATGGCGCAGCAGGTCAGCGAGATCGTGGCGCTGGTGCAGCAGCACCACTACGCCGGGATCGACATCGACTACGAGGACCTGAAGGCCAGTGACCGGGAGGCCTTCACCACCTTCATTACGCACCTGGCCGCCGCACTCCACGTCAAGGGCAAGCTCCTTTCGGTGGCACTGTTCGCTAAGGCGAGCGACCAGGGCTACGCGCCGCGCAACGTCGCGCAGGACTACGCGGCGATCGGCCGGGTGGCCGACGAAGTGCGGCTGATGGGGTACGACTACCACTGGGCCACCTCGCCGCCCGGCCCCGTCGGCCCGGTGAGCTGGATCCGCGCAGTGCTTCGCTACGCCAGGTCGCAGATCCCCGCGTCCAAGATCGTCCTGGGCATCCCGTTCTACGGTTACGACTGGTCCGGCGGCCACGGTGCCTCCGTCACCTGGGCGCAGGCCGTGCAGCGGGCCGGACGCTACCACGCGCAGGTGCATTACGACACGGCCAGCCAGGCGCCGTGGTTCAGCTACACCGATTCCTCGGGCCACCGGCACACCGTCTGGTTCGAGAACGCCCGCAGCACCCGGGCCAAGCTCAGCCTGGCCCGCGGAGCCGGGATCGGCGGCGTGTTCCTGTGGATGTACGGCAACCCCGATCCCGCTACCTGGAATGCGCTGCACCATGTCCTGCCGGTCGGCGGGCACACCGCGGCTCCGACCCTGCGAAGCGGTGGTTCGTGATGCCGTGGTGGGCCCTCGCGATCCTGATCTTCGGGATCAACTTCACGCTCTGGGGCACGGTCGGGTTCATCCGGTTGTTCGACCGGGAGGTCCTGTCCCGGGTGCACCGGCGCAAGCCGCCCAGCTATCCGGACAACATCATCACGATCCGCGATGATCCGGCCGGCCGCCGGGCCCGGCAGATCAACCTGACCGTGGACGACGTCGCGATCCTCATCCCGGCGCACAACGAGGCGGCCGTCATCGAGGACGCGCTGCAGGCCATCGCGAAACTCGTGCCGCTCAAGAACATCCACGTGATCTCCGACGGCTCGATCGACGACACCTTCGAAATCGCGCTGCGCGCCGGCGCCCGGGCCCTCAAGACCCGGCGCAACGTCGGCAAGGCTGGGGCGTTGCAGGAAGCGATCCACCGGTTCAAGCTGGTGGAACGGTTTCCCGTGGTGATGCTGCTGGACGCGGACACGCGGGTCCAGCCCGGCTACTTCGAGGCCGCCCTGCCGCTCTTCGACAACCTGGACATCGTCGCGGTAGCCGGCTGCGTGCGGATCGACACCCGCCGGATGCTGTCCCCGGTGGGCAACCTGCTCGTCGGCCACCGGATGCGCATCTACGCCATCGGGCAGCGGATCGTGAAGTTCGGCCAGACCTCCCGGCGGCTGAACGCCACCCCGATCGTGCCCGGCTTCGCCAGCATCTACCGCACCGCGGTGCTGCCGCAGATCGACATGAACCCGCCCGGCCTCGCCATCGAGGACTTCAACATGACCTTCGAGGTCTACCAGCGGAAGCTGGGCAAGGTCGGGTTCACCCTCGGCGCGGTCGCTGTCACCCAGGACCCGGACAACTTCCACGACTACATCAAGCAGACCAAGCGCTGGGCGCTCGGGTTCTGGCAGACGGTGCGGCGTCATCCGCCGCGGCTGAACCTGTTCACCGCCATGCTCGCGATCAGCCTGATCGAGCTCATCACCTCGAGCCTGCTGCTCTTCCTGCTGCCCCTGATCGTCCTCGTCCTGGTCGTGCCGGACCTGGCCGGGGCGTCGGCCGGGGGCTGGCCGGTGTTCGGGCCGGTGCACAGCTTCGTGGCGACGCACATGAGCCTGAGCCGGGTGCTGTACGGCGTGGCCATCCCCGACCTAGCCATGACCGTGCTGGTGGCCGGGGCGGAGCGGCGCCCCCGGCTGCTGCTGGCCGCGCCCTTCCTGCCGCTGATACGGGTGCTGGACGCGGCGATCGGGCTCTACGCCATCCCACTGGCCTGGCTAGCCAAGTCGACCGGTAGGTGGACCAGTCCGGCCCGGCACGAGGCACCGGCGGCGGCGCAGCAGGACCACCTTGAGGTGGAGGCCGCCGCGGCGGCCCTCACGGCCATGGCCACCGGCTTCGCCCCCGACTGGGACCCGGACGACGTGGCGGCAGGACAGCACCATGCCTCTGGCTGATCTGCCCGCCCGGCCGGGCGCGCGGGCCGGTTCCGGTCCGCAGGCCACCGCGCTCACCGGGCGGCTGCGGATCGCCACGGTGATCGCGCGGCTGGAGGGCGGCGCCGGGCTGCAGGCGCTCCGCGGCGCCTGCGCCCTGGACCCGGATTCGTTCGAAGTCACCCTGATCACCGGCCGCGGGAATCACCTGCTGGCCGCGGCCGGCCGCGCCGGGGTGCGCACCAGGCTGGAACCGGCGCTGCGGCATGAGCTCGATCCGGTGCGCGACAGCCAGGCCGTGCGACGCCTGACGTCGTTTTTCCGCGAAAACCGGTTCGACGTGGTGCACACCCACGGCGCGAAGGCCGGAGCGGTAGGGCGGGTGGCCGCCCGGCGCGCTGGCGTGCCCCGCATCGTGCACACCTATCACGGCTTCCCGTTCCACGAGTTCCAGTCCGCGGTCCGCCGGTCCGCCTACGTGGCGATCGAACGCCGCCTGGCCCGCGTCACCGACCTCCTGCTGTGCACCGGGACGGCGGTCGCAGCGGAGGCGATCCGCCGCGGGCTGGCCGACCCGGGCCGGGTGCGCGCGATCGGCGTGGCCGTGCCGGGCGCGGAGGACAAGACGGTCCCGGACCGGCGTAATCCGCAGGCCCGGGCCCAGGCCCGGCTGGCGCTGGGGCTGCCGGCCGGTGCCACCGTGGTGGGCGCGGTGGGGCGGCTGACTTACCAGAAGGCGCCGGAGGACTTCATCGCCGCACTGCGCCGGCTCGGTCCCGGCGTCACCGGCGTGTGGATCGGTGACGGGGAGCTGGCCGGGCGGATGACCCGGCTGGCCCACACGGTGCTGGACGGCAACGTGCTGTTCCCCGGCGAGCGCCACGACGTCCCGGATCTGCTGCCGGCCCTGGACGTCTTCGCCCTGACCAGCCGCTATGAGGGCCTGCCGACTGTGGTCGTGGAGGCGATGCTGGCCGCAGTGCCAGTGGTGGCGACGGCCGTGAACGCGACGACCGACCTGGTCATCCCCGGGGAGACCGGGCTGCTGGTGCCGCCGCGCCGCCCGGGCCTGCTGGCCGGCGCGGTGCGGCAGCTGCTCGATTCGCCGGCCGAGGCGACGCGGATGGCGGCGGCGGCCCGGGACCGGATCGGGGCCCGGTACGGGGTAGCGGCGCTGCGCGATGCGCTGGTGGCCGCCTACGCGCCGGACTGGCCGTCCGGGGCCGGTGAGTCAGCCGTCTCGGCGGGCCGTTCCGGCTCGGCCTGACCCCGCTGGCCCGCCTGCCCG
>DATCUG010000463.1:0-3992 GCA_036567525.1 Streptosporangiaceae bacterium
CGGCTACCGGCCCGGCGGTGCGCAGGCGGTATACATCAACCCGGCCCGCGGGGTGAGCACCGCGGTGTCCCGGGCCGCGGTGAACCGGATCACGGCAGGCGACCCGATTCTCAACGTGACCACGCTGGCCGACTACAAGAGCGCGCTGTCCAGCCAGGTGGACAAGGTGCTGACGCTGTTCAGCGCGCTGCTCGGGCTGAGCATCCTGATCGCGCTGATGGGCATCGCCAACACGCTGACGCTGTCCGTGCTGGAGCGGACCCGGGAGTCCGCGCTGCTCCGTGCGCTGGGCCTGACCCGGGGCCAGCTGCGCGGCATGCTGCTGGCCGAGGCGCTGCTGATGGCGCTGCTCGGGGTGGCCCTCGGGGTCGCACTGGGCGCCGGGTTCGGCATGGCCATGGTGCACGGGTTCATCAAGTCGGCGGGCGGCGGGGTGGTGTCCATCCCGTACCGGCAGATCGCGCTGTACGTGCTGATCGGCGCGGGCGCCGGGGTGCTGGCCGCGGTGCTGCCGGCCCGCCGTGCGGCCCGGGCGGCGGTCGTGACGGCGATGGCCGACGCGTAGCGGGAGCCGGGGGCGGGCCGAGGTCCCGCCCCCGGCCGTTCAGGACTTCCCGGCCGTGGCGCGGCGCAGCGACCAGCCCAGCGCCCCGAGCACGCACACCGGCAGCAGCCACCACGCGTTCACGTGGGCCACGTGCACCAGCAGCGCGGTCAGCGCCAGCGCGGCCGCGACCACGGCCGCTCCGCGCCAGTCGTCGCCGATGACGAAGTCGTACCAGAACGCGCCGAACGAGCGCAGCCAGCGGCTCACCGGGTGGCCTCCTCGGTCCGGGCCGGCCGGGCGGCGGGCGGCGGGGCGGCGGCGGCCCGGGCCCGGCGCAGCACCGCTGTGTAACCCAGGCAGGCCAGCGCGATGACCGGGATCAGGCCGAGCAGCGCGGCGTCGTTGCCTGGCCAGCGCACCCCGGCGCCTTCCGCGCCCCAGAACGTACCGAACGAGGTCAGCATGACGCCGACCGCGAACTTCATCGTGTTCTCCGGCACCCGGGCCAGCGGCGCCCGGGCGGCCACTCCGGTCGCGGCCACGACCAGCACGGCCGCGACCGCGCCGAGCGCGGCCAGCCCGAGGTTGCCCTGGTTGTCGCCGAACGTGATGGCGATGAACACCACCTCCAGGCCCTCCAGCAGCACGCCCTTGAAGGACAGCGTGAACGCGTACCAGTCCCGGACGCCGTACCGGCCGCCCGCCGCGGCGGCCTGAGCCGCGGCCACCTGGCGCTGGTAGATGCCCGCCTCGTCGTGCAGGTCCTTGTAGCCGGAAGCCCGCAGGATGGCCTTGCGCAGCCACTGCAGCCCGAACACGGCCAGCAGCGCGCCGACGACCAGCCGCAGCACGCTCAGCGGGAACAGGGTGAGGGCCGGCCCGACCGCGGCGACCACCACGGCCAGCGCGGCCAGCGCCACCGCCATGCCCTGGAACGTGGACCGCCATTCCCGGGTCAGGCCGGCCGCCAGCACGATGGTCAGCGCCTCCACCGCCTCCACGGCACAGGCCACGAAGACGGTCAGGACAAGCGCAACGGCATTCACGAAACCTCCACTGGCGTTCATCCGTGATCCGGCTGCGCCGGATCCATGATATGGACCGCACGGCCGTGCTGCTGTCCTGGGCCGTGCGGGCGGGCTAGCCGGAGTCCCGGTGCGGGTATCCATCCGGTATTCCGCGCAGGTGCGCAGTCCGGCCGAGGAGGCACTGGATGAACATGAAGAAGCAGCCAGCCAGGGCGGCCAGCATGCTCGGCGCCGCCGGGCTGGCCCTGGCCACGGCGACCGCGGTAGCGGCCAGCCCGGCGGGCCCGGCCCACGCCCGGTTAGCTCCCCCGACGGCCACGCCGATCAAGCACGTCATCGTGATCATCGGCGAGAACCACAGCTTCGACAACGTATTCGCCACCTACCGGCCGCCTGACGGCCAGCACATCGACAACCTGCTCGCCGAGGGCATCGTCACCAGGACCGGGCAGCCCGGGCCGGGCTACCAGCAGGCCGAGCAGCTCACCGCGTCGGACACCAGGGCATACACGCTGACGCCCAAGATCACCGGCCACTACCGGGCCCTGCCACGGCCGAACACCACCTACGTGGCTCAGGCCTGTGACGGGCAGGCGGCGAATTCGCCGGATACCCGGTTCCCGGCCAGCCTGCCGGACGGCCCGTACCAGATCACGACGTACGTCCCCTACTTCGGCAGCCACACCGAGTACTCGACGTATGGCCAGTGCGAGTTCTACGGGGCCTATGTTGGCGACCCGCTGCACCGCTACTACCAGATGAGCCAGCAATCCCTGGGCTACCGCGACCGGCTGGCCACCTGGGTGGCCAACACCGCCGGCGACGACAACGGCTCGCTGCCGCCAGCGCCCATCTACCAGGGCGGTGTGCAGATGGGCTTCTACAACATGGCCGCGGGCGACGCGCCGATCCTCCGCGATCTGGCTCAGCACTATGCGATCAGCGACAACTACCACCAGCCGGTGCAGGGCGGCACCGGCGCCAACCACATCGCACTCGGCACCGGGTTCGCCGCTTCTTACCAGAACTCCGCGGGCCAGGCCGTGCCCCCGCCGGCCGGGGAGATCGAGAACCCGAACCCGAAGCCGGGGACCAACAACAACTACACCCAGGACGGCTACGGCAGCTCCAGCACGGCCAATGCGGGCGGCAGCTACTCCGAATGCGCCGACCCGGGCCAGCCCGGTGTCGGGGCCATCGACAAGTACCTGGCCGCGCTGCCCTACCAGGTGTTCCAGAACTGCCAGCCCGGCCGCTACTACCTGCTGAACAACTACAACGCCGGGTACAACGTCAACGGCACGGTGAACACGTCGCCCTACACGGTGCCGCCGCAGCAGACCGACTACCACACGATCGGCAACGAACTGTCCGCGCACCACATCAGCTGGGGTTACTTCGGCGAGGGCTACAACAACGGCAACCCAACCCCGGCGTACTGCCCCATCTGCGACCCGATGCAGTACGCGACGTCGATCATGGCCAACCCGGCGCTGCGCAAGAGCACGCAGCACGGGCTGGCCGACTTCGACGCCCAGGCGGCGAACGGCACACTGCCCGCGGTGACCTTCCTGAAGCCCGGCGACGACGACGGCCACCCCGGCTACTCGACGCTAGCCGCGTTCGAGAACTTCACCGCCCGGGCCATCGCCGCGGTGCAGGACAACCCGGAGCTGTGGCGGTCGACCGCCATCTTCGTCACGTTCGACGAGGGCGGCGGGTACTACGACTCGGGTTACGTCCAGCCAGTCAGCTTCTTCGGCGACGGCCCGCGGGTGCCGATGATCCTGGTGTCTCCGTACGCGCGGCGCGGTGCGGTGGACCACACCTACAACGACCACGTATCGATCCTTAAGTTCATCGAGGCCAACTGGCATCTGGCCACGCTGTCCGCGGAAAGCGAGGACAACCTGCCCAACGCCACCCCGGAGGCATATGTCCCGCGGGACCGCCCGGCCATCGGCAACCTGATGACAATGTTCGACTTCGCCCACCCGGATTTCGCCACCATCCAGCTACCGCATTACGCGGAGCCAAACCCGGTGGCCGCGCGGCCGGTGGTGGTGCCCGGCCGGATGTAGTGACCTGGTTCAGCCAGGCCCTGTGGACAGGTGATCGGCCCGGCCGGGCAGGGACTAGCATCGGAGCCGTGACCACGACGCTCAGCATCTCCCCCGCTGCACCTCGTTCTGTCCCCGCGGACGCCGTCGTCATCGGAGTGATCAAGACACCCGACGGCCCGGCCCTCGCGCCGGGGGCAACCGACGTCGACGCGGCCCTGGGCGGCACGCTCGCCGCCACCCTGACCGTGCTGGGCGCCACCGGGCAGGCTGAGGAGATCACCCGGCTGCCGTCGGCCGGGGCGCTGGACGCGCCGGTGATCGCCGCGGTCGGGCTCGGCCCGGCCGACCCGGCCG
>DATCUG010000464.1:0-2428 GCA_036567525.1 Streptosporangiaceae bacterium
CCGCGGCCGCGGCCACCGGCGGCGGCGCATCCGGCGGGATGCCGGCGGCCAGCCCGCGGATCCCGCCCAGCAGCGCGGCCGCCACCGGCGCGCTGACCTGGTCGAGCGCGGCCAGCGCGGCGTCCACCGCCGGCGGCCACGCGGCTAGCTGTCGCAGCCGCGCCTCGGCCCGCTGCCCGGCCGGCGCGTACTCCCGGTCGTAACCGGCCAGGTCCAGCTCGGCCAGGTGCAGCAGCGGGTTGCGCCGGTGCAGTTCCAGGTCCCGGTAGGCGACCTCGGCGCCGGTCTCGAACGCGGCCAGGTGGGCCTCGTCGTGCGCGTCCGGCTGCGGCGGCCCGGCCCGCCGGGCCCGGTCCAGCCGGGCCAGGCCGTCCCGCACGCCCGACGGGGACAGATCCTGGACCCGGCCGTCGTATTCATGGCGCCCGGCGTACTCGCGGACCTCGGCCACGTTCAGATCGCAGACCGCCCGGACCCGGGCAGGGAGCTCATCCATGGCCAGGACGCTACCGCGCCGGGCCGCTCCCGGTCACAGCCCCCCGCCGGGCTTGCCCTGGCCGGACTTGACCGCGTCCACGGTCAGCGCGCTGCCCAGCTGCTTGGGCAGCTTGGCCGAGCAGGTGAGCGCGGAGAACTTGACGTACAGCGCGGTGAACTGGCCGGGTGGGAAGATCTTCAGCCAGTGCGCGGTGACCGGCTGGCAGCTTGACTTGTCATAGTTCTGCGCGTCCACCACCTGGAGGGTGACATGCGCGGTCTGGCCCGGGCCCAGCACCACGGTGGCCGGGGAGACGACCGGGTTGCGGGTGGCGGGCCGGCCGATCTGGCTGCCGGACGGGCCGGTCACCCAGGAGACCCCCGGGTAGCCGAACAGCGAACACGAGCTGCTGCCCGTGTTGGTCAGGTTCACCGGGTAGTAGGTGCTGCCGGCCGCCGCACCGCCCTGCCCGGTGACCACGCTGGCCTTCAGGTTGGCGGTGGCGCAGGCGGCCGCGGCGGCCGGCGCGGACGGCGTGGCCGCACTGCCGGTGGCCTGGGGCGCGCTGGAGGTAGCGGCCTGCGACGGCGTGGCGGCCGCGCTGGACGACGTCGGCGCACTGGCGGCCGTGCCGCCGCCGTTGCTCGACGCGCACGCGGCGGCCAGCACGGCCGTGCTCAGCACCAGGGCGGCGAGGCCGGTCCGCCGGGCAAGCTGGGCGGAGGGTGTCATGGTCGGGTAACCCCTCTATGCGGGCGGGGCACTGGACAGTGACCCGGTAGGTGTCTGACTCTTACGACGCGCGCTCAGGCACGCTGGTTGCATCTGTCTGACCGTTACCCCCAAGGAGCGTTACATGATGCCGCAAGGCACCTCATTCACCACCCGGCCGCAGCTCGCGGGCACGTTCGGCATGGTGGCCTCGACGCACTGGCTGGCCTCGGCGGCGGGCATGGCCGTGCTCGAGGCCGGTGGCACCGCGTTCGACGCCGCGGTCGCGGCCGGCCTGGTGCTCCAGGTCGTCGAGCCGCACATGAACGGGCTCGGCGGCGAGGTGCCCATCATCGGCTGCACCGGCGACGGCGAGGTTTTCGTGCTGGACGGCCAGGGACCGGCCGGCGGCAGCGCCACGGCACTGGCGTTCAGGAAAATGGGTCTTGATCTGATCCCGGGCAACGGCCTGCTGCCGGCCTGCGTGCCCGCCGCGTTCGGGACCTGGCTGCTGCTCCTGCAGCGGTACGGCCGGCTGCCGCTGCGCGCGGTCATGCAGTACGCGATCGGGTACGCGCGGGACGGCTACCCGATGACGGCCGGGGCCAGCGCGGCCATCGCCTCGGCCGAGCAGCTGTTCCGCCAGCACTGGGCCAGCTCCGCGGAGGTCTACCTGGGCGGCGGGGTGCCCGCGCCCGGATCCCGCTTCGCCAACCCGGCGCTGGCCGCCACCTACCAGCGGATCCTGGACGAGGCGGAGGCCGCGGGCGCGGACCGGGACGCCCAGATCGACGCGGCCCGCACCGCCTACTACCAGGGGTTCGTGGCCGAGACCATCGACGGCTACCTGGCCACGGCCGAGGTGATGGACCTGACCGGGACGCCGCACCGGGCGCTGCTCAGCGGGGCCGACCTGGCGGGCTGGCAGGCCCAGGTGGAGCAGCCGGCCCGCCTCGACTTCATGGGCCTGACCGTGTGCAAGACCGGCCCGTGGGGGCAGGGCCCGGTGTTCCTGCAGCAGCTGGCCCTGCTGGACGGGCTCGGCCTGGACAGCCTGCCGCCGGGCAGCGCCGGCTACCTGCACGCGGTGATCGAGTGCGCCAAGCTGGCCTTCGCCGACCGGGAAGCCTGGTACGGGGATCCGCGGTTCGCCGACGTCCCGCTGGACGCGCTGCTCTCCCCGGGGTACGCGGCCGAGCGCCGGGCGCTGGCCGGGCCGGAAGCGTCCGCTGAGCTGCG
>DATCUG010000465.1:0-13595 GCA_036567525.1 Streptosporangiaceae bacterium
AGGAACCCGGCCAGCGCCAGGACACCGGCCATGACCGCGGCCAGCGCGGCCAGCACGCTCTTGCGCCGGTACCACGCCACGACGCCACCTCGAGCCCGCGGGGCACCTGGCCCGCCGGGTCAGGCCCGGCCAGCTCGGCCCGCTACCTCCATTGTGCCCACGCTAGAACGGTGTTCGGCCCGCAGGAGGTCCTGAGCTCGCCGCCGTAGGTCAGCTGCCGGCCGGCCAGCTGTGCACCGGCTCGTTGCTGTGCATGTGCTCGATGTAGCGCTGGGTCATCCGGCGCAGCGCGGTGGGCCGGTCCACCCGGCCCCGCTCCAGCAGGTGTACCGTCTCGGTCTGCCAGGTGGCGCCGGTCCGCCGGGCCCGGCAGCGCTCCTCGATGATGCCCAGGCACCGGTCGGCGTGCCGGGTGTCCACCCCCCACCGGCGCAGCCCTTCGCTGGCCAGCGGGAGCAGCACCTGCAGGGTCAGCTCGGCCACCGGCACCACGCCCAGGCCGGGCCAGTACACGCAGGCGTCGATGCCGTGCCGGGCCCCCTCGACCAGGTTCTCCGCGGCGGCCGCGAACGCCATCTGGGTCCACACCGGGCGCTCCGCCTCGGCCAGCGAGCGGACCAGCCCGTAGTAGAACGCGGCGTTCGCGGTCACGTCGGCGACGGTGGGGCCGGCCGGCAGCACCCGGTTCTCCACCCGCAGGTGCGGCCGCCCGCCATCCACCGCGTACACCGGCCGGTTCCACCGGTACACGGTGCCGTTGTGGAGGGTCAGCTCTTCCAGCGCGGGCGTGCCGCCGGAATCCAGTTCGGCCCGCGGGTCGTCGTCGGTGGACAGCGGCAGCAGCGCCGGGAAGTAGCGGATGTTCTCCTCGAACAGGTCGAACACGGAGGTGATCCACCGCTCGCCGAACCACACCCGGGGCCGTACCCCCTGAACCCGCAGCTCCTCCGACCGGGTGTCGGTGGCCTGCTGGAACAGCGTGATCCGGGTTTCCCGCCACAGCTCCCGGCCGAACAGGAACGGGGCGTTGGCGCCCACCGCCACCTGTATCCCGGACACCGCCTGGGCCGCGTTCCAGTAACTGCCGAACGCCTCCGGGCTGACCTGCAGGTGGCACTGCAGGCTGGTGCAGGCCGCCTCGGGCATGATGTTGTCCACGTGCATGAGCAGCCGCTCGGGCCCCTCGATGTCGATCCGCGCGTCCTCCCCGCGGGCGGCGCAGATCTGCTCGTTGAGCAGCCGGTACCGCGGGTTCGCCGACATGGCGTCCTCGCTCACGTCGGCCTGCCGCAGGCTGGGCAGGATGCCGATCATGGCCAGCCGGCTGCCCGCGTCTGCGGCCCGCTGGTCCGCGTGTTTCAGGCTGGCCAGCAGGTGCGCCTCGAGCTGGTCCAGCACGTCGGCGGCCAGCGGGCGCGGCGGCACGTTGATCTCCAGGTTGAACCGGCCCAGTTCCGGGGCCCAGTGTGGGTCGCCGATGGCCGCCAGCACGTCCGGGCTGCGCATCGACGGCGCACCCGACTCATCCACCAGGTGCAGTTCGACTTCCAGCCCCACCTGCTGGCTTTCGGTCTCGAACCAGGAGTCCCGCAGCATGCGCGCCAGCGCGTCCAGGCACTGCCGTACCTTCTCGCGGTAGTGGCGCCGGTCGTGCTGGCTCACCGTGATCGGCGGAACGTCCTTACCCATCCGGCCCCTCCACGCCGCGACCATGGGAGATGGCCTCCACCACACCCTGACACGTCATCCGCCTTCTGACCAGAGACGATGCTGTGCGTTAAGACCAAGCCAGGGCAAATTCCGGCTACCCGGTAGCTGTGCGGCAGGCCGGCCAGGGTTAGCCGACGGTATTCCGCGGCGGCTCACCGCGTACCAGCACCCGGTGCACGTTGTCCCAGGCCCCGGTGTAGAGCCGCCGGGCCGCTTCGCGGGCCACGCCCGCGATGTGCGGGGTGTACAGCACCCGCTCGGCCGCTGCGGCCGGGAGGCGGCGCAGCACCGACCCGGCGGGCGGCGGCTCCTCGGCGTACACATCCAGCGCGGCGCCAGCCAGCCGGCCGCTGGTCAGCGCGGCGGCCAGCGCCTGCTCGTCGACCACACCGCCGCGCGACGCGTTGACCAGCACGGCCCCGGGTGGCATCCGGCGCAGCTCGGCCGCGCCGATCAGGCCCCGGGTGGCCGCCAGCAGCGGCACATGCAGGGTGACCAGGTCGCTGCTGGCCAGCAGGTCATCCAGGGACAGCCGGCGCAGGCCCAGGGCGGCCGCGGCGGCCGGGTCGGGTGGCGCCGGGTCGGCGTAGCTGACCTCCGCGCCGACCGCCCGGAACAGCCGGGCCACCGCGAGCCCGATCTGGCCCAGCCCGACCACGCCCACCTGGGCCGAATGCAGGCTGCGCACGGCCGGCGGGGTGAGCCGGGCACGCACCTCGCGGTACCGGCTGGCGCGGATCTCCCGGTCGGCCAGGGCCAGGCCGCGCAGCAGGCTGCCCGCCGCGATCAGGACGTACTCGGCCACCTCGGGGGCGTTGGCCCCAGGCACGTTGGCCACCGCCACGCCGGGCCGGCCCCCGAAAGCGGTCGCCGCCCGGTCCACCCCGGCGCCGGTGAACTGGACCAGCTCGACCCGGGCCGCGCGGTCTGCCCAGGCCCGGTCCACCACCGGGCCGACCGAGGCCAGCACCACGGCGCGCGCGGCTGCCAGATCCACGGCCGGCACCCGGTCCGGTTCGGTGAAGCAGATTCGCAGGTCAGCTGGCGGCTGCACGCCGACCTCGTGGAAGTCCGCGGCCGGGCGCAGGCAGATGACGTCAGCGGTCACCGCGCCCCCCGCCCGCCTCAGTCGTCACCGCGGCCAGATCGGTCACCGGGAAGAAGCACAGGCTGACCAGCTCCTCGGGCCCGGTGTTCCGGGTCAGGTGCGGCTCGCCCGGCGACACGACGATGACGTCGCCCGGCCCAACCGGCCAGCTCGCGGTGCCCGCGGTGAACTCGCCGGTCCCGGCCAGCACGACGATGACCTCGGTACAGCCGACATGCCGATGCGGGCCGCGGCGAGCCGCGCCGGATCCGGCCGCCGCACGTTCGGGCGGGATACTCACCCGCCGTACCGTCACCGGGTAGCCGCCTTCGGTTCCGGACACCAGCTCGGTCGCGGTCCGCCCAGGCAGCGTCAGCCGCCGGCCACCCCCGGCCGGGATGACCGCCGTCATCCCGGCCTTCCCGGCTGAACCGTGGCCAGTGCGGCCAGCACACCGTCCAGCCGGGTGGCGATCTCCGCGCCCAGCTCGGTCACGAACCGGCGGGAGTCCTCCGTGGTGGCCCCGGCCGGGTCGCCGTACCAGCCGGTCAGCGACATGCTCCGGACGTCGGTGAGCACCGGCTGGAACGACCGGTCACGGCGTAGCCGGTCGGCCAGCTCGCCGCGCCGCCGGTCGCCGCTGCCTTCCGCCCGGTCCAGGTGCACCAGGTCCGGGCGGCAGCACAGCACCGACCAGGCCTCGATCAGCCCGCCGTGGGTGAGCCCGCCCGCTGCCGGGCCGAAACGTTCCTCGGCGACGTAACACGCCTGCACCACCACCACGGCCAGCCCGATCTCCCGGTGCAGCCGCTCGGCCGCCAGGGCCAGCGCCGGGATGTTGCCTTCGTGCCAGTTCAGCATGACGAACTCGCGGCAGCCGTGCTGGGCCAGTGAGGACCCGATGTCGAGCAGCACGTCCTGCAGGGTGGACGGGCGCAGCGAGACGGTACCTGGGTAAGGCATGTGCATCGGCGTCACGCCCAGCGGGCACAGCGGCAGCACCAGCGCGTCCAGGTGAGCCGCCACCTGGTGCGCGATCGCGGTGGCCGCGAAGAAGTCGGTCCCGGTGGGCAGGTGCGGCCCGTGCTGCTCGACGCTGCCCAGCGGCAGGATCACCCGCGGGCTGCGGGCCAGCGCAGCGGCGATCTCCGGATCGGTCAGCTCGTCGAACCGGCGGCCTGGTGCGGGAGATGTCACCTCAGTGCTCCTCGATCTCGGCCAGGACCTCGGCCACCTCGGTTGGCTGCCCGGTGGCCAGTGACCGCGCCGCGGCCTGCAGCACCGCGACGTTGCGTACCGCCTCGGCCAGCCCGACCTCGACCTGGGCTGCGCCGTGGATCGCGGCGGCGAACTCATCGATCTCTTCGCGCAGGTGATCCCGGGCGGGCAGCGGGACCTGACCGGTGGCCAGCACCCGGGCGTCCGGGTCGGCGCTGTCCTGGCCGATCACCGTGCGGCTGAGCGAACTATGCGCGTCGGTCTCCGCCGAGTCACTCCACCAGGAGAAGTCCAGCTCATAGCGCAGCCGCGCCGCGGTGGCGTACACGTCGATAGTGAAGCTGCCCGGGGACAGCCAGTTGCAGCCCAGGTAGCCGAGCGACTCGCCGAACTCCAGCAGCACGCCGACCGCCAGCTGGTTGGCGATGCCGGGCCGCGGCGCCCGGCCCATGGCCACCGCACGGCGGGCCGGCCCGAGCAGGTACTGCAGGTTGTCGATCTGGTGGATGCCGAGCTGGGTCAGCGGGCCGCCGGGCGTCTGCACCGGGTCGGCCCGCCAGTCACCCTCCTTGAGCTCGAGCCCCCGCTCGTTGCCGAACACCGCCTCGACCATGGACGGGGTGCCCGCTTCGCCGCTGTCCAGCAGGCCCTTGATGACCCGGAGCCCGGCCAGCCGGCGGGCACTGTGCCCACACGCGAACACGATGCCGGAGCCGAGCACCGCGGCCCGGATCCGGCGCAGGTCGGCCAGCGCCACCGCGGCCGGCTTCTCGGTGTACACGTGCTTGCCGTACGCCGCCGCGGCCTCGATGATCGCCGCGTGCTGGTCGTTCGGCGCCGTGATCACGATCCCGTCGATGTCATCCCGGCGCAGCAGCGCGGCCAGCGACTCGTCCTGGCCACAGCCGAAGTCGGCGGCGAACGCCTGCCGCCGCTCCGGGTTGCGGCTGAAGCAGCTGGCCAGCTCGGCCACCTGGCTGCCCACGTAGGCACGGGCCAGCACCCGTGCCCACCGGCCCAGCCCAACCGCGGCCAGCCGGACCCGGGGCTGACCCGGGTCCGGCGTGGCCGTGCTGGCCGCGTCGGCAGCCGTCACGATGAGCCCAGCTTGGCCGCGGCCGCGTTGGCGTACTGCGGGTCCACGATCTGGCTGTAACTCGGCTGGCGGGGGATGTCCTTGTACTTGGCCAGGATGCCGGCCGTGTAGTTGACCGCAGCCGGGTTCAGCCCGGTGCCGTCCGGCCAGGTCTGGGCGGCCTGCAGGAACTTGACCGCATACGCGACCGCCGCCTGGTCTTCCCCGGTGACCTTGACCGCCAGCGCGGTCAGCGCGCTGGTGTGCGCCGGGTCATTCATCCACCGGTCGGCCAGCATCATCGCGGTCAGGAAGCGGATCGCCACCGCGCGGTGCGCCTGGCCGTACCGGTCCAGCATGCTGACCCCGCCGTACCACCAGTTCGGCAGCACCTTGTACTCGGAAGACAGCACGGTGGCCCCCTTGAGCTGGTGCGTGATCACGTAGGCGTCGTCCGCGTGGAACACGGCGGAGTCGATCCGCTTGGCCACCATGGCGGGCACGAACTCCGAGCGCACCATGTTGATCGGCTTGACCTGGCTCAGCGACACCCCGGCGGGCTCCAGGCAGGCTTGCAGCAGAGTGATGGAGAACCCGTCCGTGCCGGTCGAGCCGACCGGCTTGCCGATCAGGTCCTTCGCGCTCTTGATCCCCGGGGCGCCGATGCACTGGGTGTCCAGCTTGGTGCCGTAGGACCAGATGGCGTGGATGGGCGCGTGCTGTGCCGCCGCCTCGATCGAGTCGGTGCCCGAGCTGAAGCCGAAGTCGATGCTGCCGGCCGTGGTGCCCAGTTCCGTCTGCAGGCCGTTCGGCATGCTGATGAACTTCACGTGCAGGTGCTCCTTGGTGAAGAAGCCCTCCTGCTGCGCGACGTAGGGACCGAGGAAGATGGCCTTCGGCGGGGACAGCGCGATCCCCACGTTGACCGAGGCCCAGGCGTTGGGGTTGCTGGACGAGGATGTGGAGCCGGCCGAACTGCCGCAGGCGGACACGCCGAGGGCGGCGGTGGCCAGCACAGCACCGGCCAGTATCCGGGCGGAGCGATTCTTCATGGCGTACCTCACGATGTTCATGTGCGCCCAGCGGGCGACGGTTGCTATCCGGCGGGTGCGAATCTGGGGGGTGTCTGTCTGGCAGGTGCGTGCCTGGCGGGGTGCGTTATCTCGCCCAGGGGGCGACCTTCCGCTGGATCAGGGTGATCAGGCCGCGGAGCGTGACGCCCAAGGCCATGATCACTAGCAGGACGGCCAGGGCCTGATCGGTGTGATAGGTCTGCGCCGCCGTTTCGAGGAGGTTGCCGAGCCCGCTGAGCTGGGTGAAGATCTCGGCGATGAACATGCCGACCAGGCCCATGGCCACGCCCTGGGCCGCGCCGGCCGCGATGTAGGGCACGGTGCCGGGGAGCAGCACGTGCCGCCACAGGCTGGCCCGTCCCATCCGCAGCGAGCGGGCCACCTCGAGCAGGTCCGAGTCGATGTTGCGCACCCCGTAGGACACGCTGACCGTGCAGGGGAAGAGGACGAAGATGGCGATGATGACTTCCTGGGTGAGTACCCCGAAGCCGAACCAGATGCTCAGCAACGGGACGATGGCCACCATCGGGGTGGCGTACAGCGCGTAGACGTACAACCCGACCGCGGCTTCCGCCCGCTGGTAGGCGCCGATGCACATGCCCAGCACGACCCCGCAGGCCAGGCCGATCAGGTAGCCGATGGCGAACGTCCAGACGCTGTACCAGAGCGCGCTGCCCAGCCCGTTGTGCCGGAACAGATCGACCAGGGCGCCGAGCACCCGGGTCAGCGGGTCGAAGATCACCGGGGTGGTCCGTGAGCCGTAGTACTGCCAGGCGGCCAGCACGATGACCAGCGACACGATCCGGATAAGCAGGTAGATCCGCCGGCTGCGGCGGGAGCGCTGGCGCAGCCGCTGCTCGATCGCCGCCTCGATCTGCGCCCGCTCCGGCGTACCGCGGCCAGCCGCACCGTCGCCGGGCGTGCCGCCGCCGGGCGTGCCAGGACCGGCCGTACCTGCGCCGGGCGTCCCAGAGCCCGGCTCGGCCGCGGTCGGCCCGGCCGCGGTCGGCTGTGCGGCGGTCGGCTGTGCCGCGGTCGGCCTGGCCCGGCCCTGGCTGGCTGATTCGCTCATGAGGACTCCGCTCCGGCTTGTTCCACTGCGGCCTGCCGCAACTCCTGCCAGATCTCCTCGCGCAACCCGGCGTAGGCCGGGTGCCGCCGGACCTTGGCGATGGTGCGCGGCTGCTCGATCGGCACGATCACGTCGCGGACGATCCGTCCCGGCCGGGTGCCCATCACGACGATCCGGTCGCCCAGGGTGATGGCCTCGTCGATGCTGTGCGTGATGAAGACGATGGTCTGCTGCAGCCTCTCCCGCAGGGCCAGCAGGTCTTCCTGGAGCACCTCGCGGACCTGCGCGTCCACCGCCGCGAACGGCTCGTCCATGAGCAGCACATCCGGGGCCGTGGCCAGGGCCCGGGCCAGCCCGGCCCGCTGCTTCATGCCGCCGGACAGCTGCGCCGGGTACTTGCGCTCGTGGCCGGCCAGCCCGACGGTCCGGATGGCCTCGGCGACCCGGCGCTCGGCCTCGGCCCGATCCGTCTTGGCCAGGTGCAGCGGGAGTGCCACGTTGCGCTGCACGGTCTTCCACGGGAACAGGCCAAAATGCTGGAACACGACGGCCGCCCGCGGGTTCGGCTCGGTCACGGCCGCGCCGCCGATGCTGACCTGGCCGTGATCAGCCTCGGCCAGCCCGGCCATCAGCCGGAGCAGGGTGGTCTTCCCACAGCCGGACGGGCCGACGATGCACACGAACTGGCCCGCTTCGACGGTGAGGCTGACGTCCTCCAGGACGATGCCACCCGGAAACCACTTGTACAGGTTCGCGCAGGCGATCCGGCCGCCCGGGCCGGTGTTGCCACCGCCGCCCGCGCGGCCCGCGCCGGCCGCACCGGCCGCGCCGCTCGCGTCGGCCGCGCCGCCAGTGCCGCGCTCTCCGCCCGCGCTGGCCAGCGGCGCACTGGCCGGGGTCCCCGGCAAGGCCCTGTCCGGCATCGGCGCCTCCTAGCCATCGCTTCCAGACTCTCAGTTCCAGCCTGTCGGACTGTCGTCTAAGGTCTGACCACTGTGACCGGGGACACTAACCAGAACGCCAGTCATGTGTCAATCATTCGAGCGGGTACACAACAGTTTGTCCAGCTTGTGAACTACTTCTTAGTAGCTGATTGACTTGGTTTCAATGCCAGCCCTACGGTACGTTTCGGCGACAGAAGAGGTCTGACCACGGAGGTCTTTCGGTGTCCGAACCGTCCGCACCTGCTCCCCCGCCGCCGTCCGGCGGCGTCGATTTCCTGGCTCACCACCGCGGTGACGATGTGGCCGTCGCGGTGCGCGACACGGGCCCGGGGAAAGCCAGCGCCGCCTACCTGGATTCCGGGGACCGCTTCGAGATCGTCGCCCGGGACGCCATCCCGCTCGGCCACAAAATCGCCCTGCACGACCTGGCCGAACAGGACAACGTGCTGGAGTACGGCGTGCTGATCGGCCTCACCCGGGCGCCGGTGGTGGCCGGCGAACTGGTGCACACCCACAACCTGAGGAGCGCGCGGTGGCAGAAAAGCGTCTGACCGGCTACCGGCGGCCGGACGGCCGGGTCGGCATCCGCAACCACGTGGTCATCCTCCCGGTGGACGACCTGTCCAACGCGGCGGCCGAGTCGGTGGCCCGGGCCATCCCGGGCACGCTGGCCATCCCGCACCCGTACGGCCGGCTCCAGTTCGGCGCCGACCTCGACCTGTTCTTCCAGACGATGATCGGCACCGGGGCGAACCCGAACGTGGCCGCAGCCGTGGTGATTGGCATTGAGCCCGCCTGGACGCAGCGGATCGCGGACGGCATCGCGGCCACCGGCAAGCCGGTGGCGCAGTTCTCCGTCGAACGGCACGGCGACCTGCGCATCCTGGAGCTGGCTGGCCGCCGCGCCGCCCAGTTGCTGCAGGATGCCAGCGAGCTGCCCCGGGGCCCAGTCGAGCGCGGCGAACTGGTGATGAGCATCAAGTGCGGCGAGTCCGACACCACCAGCGGCCTGGGCGCCAACCCGGCCACGTCGGAGGCGGTGGACCGGCACGTCGCGGCGGGCGGCACGGTGATCTTCGGTGAGACCACCGAGCTGACCGGTGGCGAGCATCTCATCGCGGAGCGCTGCGCCAGCGACGAGGTGCGGAAGAAGTTCCAGGCGTTCTTCGACGACTACTTCGCCATGGTCGAGCGGACCGGCGCCAACCTGCTTGGCTCGCAACCGACGCAGGGCAACATCCGCGGCGGGCTGTCCACCATCGAGGAGAAGGCGCTGGGCAACATCCAGAAGACCGGCACCGCGCCGGTGGTGGACGCGCTGGCCCCGGCCGAACGGCCCACCCGGGCCGGGCTGAATTTCATGGACACGTCCTGCGCGGCGGCTGAGTTCATCACGCTGACCGCCGCCGCCGGGGCCGTCATCCACCTGTTCCCCACCGGCCAGGGCAACGTGGTCGGCCACCCGGTCGAGCCGGTCATCAAGATCAGCGCGAACCCGCTGACGGTGGCCACGATGAGCGAGCACATCGACGTTGACGTGTCCGGTTTGCTGCAACTGGAGTTCGGTTTGGCAGCGGCGGGCGACAAGCTGGAGGATGTCATCGACCGGACCGTCAACGGGCGCCTTACCTGTGCGGAAGTTCTCGGCCACCGGGAATTCGCCTTGACCCGGCTGCACCCGAGCGCCTAGGAGGCACCATGCCCGACCAGCCCGCCATCCAGGCCGGCCCGGCCGCCGCTCAGGCCGGCCCGGCCGCCGTCGGATGGCGCTGGATGGGCTCGAACGAGCCGTTGTTCCTGCGCGTGGCCGAGCAGGTCGAGAACTACGTGCAGGGCAACGGGCTGGTGCCGGGCGACCGGCTGCCCGGCGAGCGCGAGCTGTGCGAGCTGCTCGGCGTGAGCCGGGCCTCGGTGCGTGAGGCGCTCCGCGCACTGGAGACCCGGGGCGTGGTCCGGGTGCGGCACGGCAAGGGCGTATTCGTGGCCGCGCCGGACGAGGGCGAGCAGGCACTGCACCGGTTCGCCCGGCTCCGCGAGGTCGGCATGGAGGAGCTGTTCGCCATGCGCGAGGTGCTCGAGGTGCCTGCCGCGGGCTGGGCCGCCACCGAGGCCAACGACGAGCAGCTGGCCGTCCTGGTCACCACGTTCGAGCAGCTCGAGCAGGCGGTACTGGCCCGGGCCGAGCCGGCTGCGCTGCGGGCCATGGACGCCCGGCTGCACCTGCAGATCGCCGAGTACGCGAACAACCGGTTCCTGACCATGACCCAGACGATCTTGCAGGAGATGCTGGGCCGCAGCATGGACACCACGCTGTCGGTGGCCGGCCGGCCTGCGCGCTCGGTGCGGGAGCACGCCGACATTGTCAACGCACTGGTCGCGCGCGACCCGGCGCGAGCCCGCGCGGCGGCACGGCGGCATATCCGCAGCACCCGGCGGGCCGCGCTGCGCCGGGTGGCCGAGGAACGCGACCGCCCGTCGTGATCCCGGTTGACGCGGTCCTCGGCTACGTGGACCACGCCGTCGACAAGCTGGCCGGCATCGTGACCAGCCTCGGCGACGACCTGGCCAACCAGCGGCCGGACCTGCCCTGCGCCAACTCGCCGTACGCGATCCTGACGCACTGCCTGGGCGTCATGGCCTACTGGGGTGGGCATGTGGTGGCCGGCCGGGACGTGCCGCGGGACCGCGCCGCGGAGTTCACCGCGGCCGGCCGGGTGGCCGGCCTGGTGGCCGCCGCTCAGCAGGCCAAGCTCCAGTTCCGGGCGGACGCGCTGACCGCGGACCCGCCCGCCCCGCCGCGCCGGCCGCCCGCCCGCCGCCGCCCGGACGTGCTGGAGGCGCGCAGCCAGGGGCACGCCCTGCTGCACGTCGTGGAAGAGCTCTACCAGCATCTCGGCCAGGCCGAGCTGACCCGCGACCTCCTGCTGGCCCGCAATTCATTTAGCTGAACGCTCCTGCCCGGTGGCCGCCGCCATCCGGTGCACCGCTTCGGCCAGCAACTCAGGCGACGTGCCCATGTTCAGCCGGGCGAAGCCCCGGCCCTGGCGGCCGAAGTGATCGCCCGGGCTGAGCGCCACCCGGCCCCGGTCCAGGAACGTGGCCGCTGGGTCACCGTCCAGGCCCAGCTCACGGCAGTCGATCCAGGCCAGGAAGCTGGCCTGGGGCGGCTGATACCGGGCCCCCGGGAGCTGCTCGGCCAGCAGGCTGCGAAGCAGCCAGCGGTTCTCGTCGAGCTGTGCCCGCACCGCATCCAGCCAGGGCAGCCCATCGGTGAACGCGGCCATCGAAGCGAGCACACCCAGGTGCCCGGGCAGCAGGGCCTCCCAGCGCTCGGCCAGCACCTTGTCCCCGGCCGCCGACCCGGAAACGGCCAGCCCGCACTTGAGCCCGGGAAGGTTCCAGCCCTTCGAGGCCGAGGTGAACGCGAATGCCCGGGCCGTCATCTCGTGGTCGATGGACAGGAACGGCACGTAGTCCGCGCCCGGCAGGACCAGTGGTGCGTGGATCTCATCCACCACCAGCAGCACGTCGTGGCGCTGGCACAGTTCGGCGACGGTGTGCAGCTGTTCCCTGGTCCACACGCTGCCGGTCGGGTTGTGCGGGCTGCACAGCAGGTAGGCGGCGACACCGGGCTCGCTCAGTGCGCGGTCCAGCGCGTCCGGGTCGAGGTCGTAGCGGCCATCGGCGTCCCGGGCCAGCGGCGCCTCGACGATCCGCCGGCCAGAAAACCCGAACCGGAACCAGAACGGCGGGTACACCGGCGGGTTGATCACCACCCCGGCACCGGGCGGGGTGAGCGCCTGAATCACCTCGGCCAGCCCGGTCATCACATCCGGGATGGCGAACACCCGGGCCGGGTCGGCCACCCAGCCCAGCCGGCCCGCGGCGAACCCAGCGAACACCTCGCCGAGCGCGCCGGTCAGCCCGTAGCCGCAGTCGCCCAGCTCCAGCGCCCCGGTGACCGCGTCGATGACCGGCCGGGCCAGATCGAAGTCCATCTCGGCCACCCAGGCGGGCAGCACATCAGCCGGATAGGTACGCCATTTCATGCTGCGCCGCTGCCGGAGCGTGTCCAGCGCGCAGGTCCCGAGCAGTGCGTCCACCCGATGCATGCTATGCGTAGCCGTGATGCTCAGCCCAGGTCACCGGTGAGGTAGCGGTCCACCGCCGGGCCGACCGCGGCGACCAGCGTCTCCACGTCGGCGGCGGCCAGCGGTTCCAGCCCGAGCACGTACCTGGTCAGCCCCAGGCCGACCACCTGGCTGGCCACCAGCGACGCCCGGTACCGAGCCTCGGCCGGGTCGGTGCCATCGCCCGGCCGGGCCACAGCGGACAGCCGGCCCACGATCGCCTCGGTGACGAACTCGCGGAGCATCGCCGTCGCCTGCTCGCTGCTGCTGGCCGAGCGGATCAGCCCGATGAAGACGTCCCGGATCTCGTGCACCTCCCAGGCTTGCAGCACGGTCCGGACCAGGAACTCACCCAGGCTTTCGGCTGGGTCGGCCGGGCCGGCCGCGAGCGCGGTCGCGAGCAGTTCCCCGGGCACCACCGGCAGCCGCATGGCCGCGGAGAACAGGCGTTCCTTGGTGCCGAAGAAGTGGTGCACCAGCGCCGGGTCCACCCCGGCGTCGGCGGCGATGCCGCGGATGGTGGCGCCGCCGTAGCCGTGCTCGGCGAAACGTTTCCGGCTGGCGGCCAGGATCGCTTCCCGGGTGCCGCTGTCCCCGGCCCGGCGCCCGGTCCGCCCGGCCGGGCCGGTCACTGGCCCGTCCGCAGGGCCGCCCCCACCCACCGGCCCGCCCTCACTCACTGGCCCACATCCGCTTACCGGGTCGCCGGCAGGGTCAGCTGGAAGAACCGTTCTTCGAGGGTGGCCGCTGCCTCGCTGACCCGGGCCGGCAGCGTGCCGAGGACGCGGGCCACTTCGGCCGGGCTCGCGCCGGGCACCCGCAGCGTCCGCCCGGCCAGCGCGGCGGGCAGGCCCGCCGCCTCCAGCGCGTCCAGCGCCGCCACCCACGAGTCCGCCTCCACCACGCTGACCCGCCGGCCGCCAGTGATCTCGGCCGCCGATCCCTCGGCCACCACCCGTCCGTCCGCCATGATGACCAGCCTGCCGCATTCCCCGGCCTCGTCCAGGTAATGGGTGGTAACCAGAACCCCCGCGCCGGCGTCCGCCGTGGCTGCGATCGTCTCCCACAGCCGGGCCCGGGCCAGCGGGTCCACCCCGGAGGTCGGCTCGTCCAGGATGAGCAGGTCCGGGTGGTGCTGCAGGGCCGCGGCGAACGCCACCCGGCGCTGCACGCCGAGCGGCAGGTCGCCAACCAGCTCCTGGCCGTACCGGCGGACCGCCTCCGGCGGCGCCGCCTGCTCTGGTGCCGCCCGCTGTGCCGTCGCGGCCGGCCGGCCCGCGCCGAAC
>DATCUG010000466.1:0-2362 GCA_036567525.1 Streptosporangiaceae bacterium
CCCGCCCGCACCTACCGCGCGGCCGACTTCCTGCTCGCGGCCGGCCGGATGGGGCTGGACCTGGTGATCGGCAGTGACGGTGCGCTGCCGCTGGGCGGCCGCCCGGTCATTCCGGTACGCCAAGCCGACCCGGAAGGCAGCGTCCGCCGCACCCTGGCCCGCGTCGGACCGGTGGACGCCGTGGTCGCCGCGGACACCCCGATGCTCGTGCTGGCCGCGGCGGCGGACCCGTCGAGTCCGGCCCGGGCCGGCTGGCCGGTCACCGTTTCTCGGGGGAGAAGAACGGCTCGGTGCCCGCCGCGTGGTCCGTGACGTCGATCAGGCCGGTCATGGCGGGCAGCCGGGCCCGCAGCAGCGGCTCGATGCCCTGCCGGACGGTCACCTCGGCCAGGCTGCAGCCCTGGCAGCCGCCGTGCAGCCGGATCCGGACCCAGCCCTCGGCGGCGCCGTCCACGGTGACCTGGCCCCGGTGCGCGGCGATGGCCGGGTTGACCTCCGCGTCCAGCAGCTGGCGCGCGGCCTCGGCGAGATCGGCGGCCGCCACGGATGGGGATTCCGCGAGGCCGGGACCGGGCGGGACCAGCCGCACCGCGCTGACCCCGGGCCCAGCCACCCGGATAAGTGCCTCGATGCGGGCGGCCAGCGGGAACACCGCACCCGGTGATCCGGACACCTGCAGGGTGAGGACGCCGTCCCGGAAGCCTGCGACCTGGACGGCGGCGCCGCGGGCGATGACCGAGGGCAGCACGCTGCGCTCCAGCGCCGCCGTAACCTTCGCGGTCAGGTCGGTCAGATCGGTCACCGGTCAGCCTCCCCGATGGTGACCGGGTGGCGGCTGGCCGCATCGAGGGCCGCTTCAAGATCGGCGATCAGATCGCCGGGCGCTTCGATGCCGACTGAGACGCGGAGCAGGTCGTCAGGTACCGGCGAGGACGGCCCTTCACTGCTGCGCCGGTGCTCGATCAGGCTCTCCACCCCGCCGAGCGAGGTGGCCCGCTTGAACACCCGGACCTGCCGCAGCACCGCCTGCGCGGGCCCGGCGCCGCCGGCTACCCGGATGGACAGCATCCCGCCGAACCCGCCCGTCATCTGACGGGCCGCGATCTGATGGCCCGGGTGATCAGGCAACCCGGGGTACAGCACGGCACTGAGCGCGGGATGCCGGTGGAAGTGAGTGGCCAGGGCCAGCGCGGTTCCGGATGCACGGTGCACCCGCAGGAACAGGGTGCGCATGCCACGCTGCAGCAGCCACGCCTCGAACGGCCCTGGCATCGCGCCGGCGTTGCGCCGCCAGGACCGGATCCGCTCCCAGAACGGGTCCCAGCGGGCAGCCAGCACCGCGCCAGCCAGCACATCGCCATGCCCGTTGAGGTACTTGCTGGCCGAATGCACCACCAGGTCGGCGCCGAGCTCGAAAGGCCGGGTCAGCACCGGCGTGGCCACCGTGTTGTCTACCGCCACCCGCACTCCGGCCGGGTGGGCCAGGTCGCAGGCCGCGGCCAGGTCGGTGATCTCCCACATCGGGTTGGCCGGGGTCTCGACCCACAGCAGCTTCGTGCGGCCCGGGCGGATCGCGGCCGCCACCGCGGCCAGGTCGGTGGCGTCGATGAACTCCACATCCAGGCCCCAGGTCAGGGCGAACTCGGCCAGCCACTTCCGGACCCCGAAGTACAGCACCCGGGAGACCAGCACATGATCGCCGGGCAGCAGCGCCTGGAACACCGCGGTGGCCGCCGCCATCCCCGAGCCGAACAGCGCGCATCCGCTGCCGCTGCCCTCTAGCTCGGCCAGCAGCCGCTCGGCGTGTTCGGAGGTGGGGTTGTCCGCCCGGGTGTAAACCCGGTCGTCCGGATACGAGCCATCCAGCCGCTGCTCATAGTTCGTGGACAGGTTGATCGCGGGGGCCAGGCCACCCGAGCCCGGGTCCACTTCGCCCAGTCCCTGCGCGGCCAGGGTCTCCGCCGATACAGGCCGTTCCATCAGCTCTTCCTCCTGCCGTCCGCCGGGCGCCTCGCCCAGGTCCCCGCCAGAACCGGTATACCGCCACTCCGTGCGGCTGCCGGCGGCCCACCCCGGTGCCGCGATTGCCGGGCCCGGAACTCTTGTGTTTCTAGTCCGGAAACTCTACAGTTTCCAATATGGAAACTAACGGGCAGATCAGTGTGGACGAGGCCTCCGCGGCGCTGGCCGCGGCGCAGCGCACCCGGGCACGGGTGGCATGGAGCGGGTACCCGGCGTGGTACTGGCTCGCGACAGGTGCAGGCATGGGGGCAGTATGTTACGCCGTGCTGCAGCCCGGCTGGTGGGTGCTGCCGCTCGCGGCCGTGGCCGGGTTGACGCTGATCATCGTGGCCCGCGTGGC
>DATCUG010000467.1:0-9770 GCA_036567525.1 Streptosporangiaceae bacterium
CGGATCCTGCCGCCACCAGTCCGGCGGTTTCCGGTCCGGCGGTCTGCGCTCGGGCTGCCTCCGCCCCGGCGGGCTGGCCGGGGACCCGCCGGGCCAGCCCGTGCAGCGCCGCCGTCACCCGGCCAGCCAGTTCCGGCCTGGTCTCGTGCAGGGCCGCCCAGGCGGCCGCGGCGAGCTGGCACGCCCGGTCGCCCTGATCCGCCCGGGCCAGTTCAGCCGTGGCCGTGAGCAGCAGTGACAGCACCCGGGCCAGTGGATCGGTGCTGGTCGGCCCGCTGGCCGGGCCGCTGCCCGGGCCGGTGGCTGGTACTGCCGGCTGCCTGGCCGCCTGGGTCTGCTCGTGCATCTCGCGGAGCAGCGTGACCAGCCCAGGCTGGCCAGGCTGGCCGTCCTGGCTGGCCGGGCCAGGCGGGCCGTCCGTGGCCAGAGCCGGGAGCAGGATCTCCTTCTCTTTAGCCACGTGTGTGCCGAACAGGCTGGCGATCTGCCGGGCCTGCTCGGCCGCGCCGATCGCGTCCGCCGCGCTGGCCAGCCGCCCGGCCGCCGCGACTAGGGCCCGGTGCTCGGTGATCATCTCATCGACCGTGCCGGCTAGCTCCGCATGCTGCTGGGCCGCCCGGTAGATGGTCTGCTCCTCCGCCGCCGCGTGCGGCAGCACCTCATCGGCCAGATAGGTGACCAGCGCGGCGGTGGCCTGCTGATGCGCCCGGCCGGCCGCGACTGCCAGGTCCAGCGTGGCTATCCGCGCCCGGAGCTCGTCCTGGAGCAGCTGGTGATGGGACTGGATGGCCGCCAGAGCCTCGGCGTCCGTATTGGTCACAGTGTCTCCTTCCTAGTAGTAACAAAGTAGTTTGTATTTACTAGAGTAGCTGTTTAAACATAGCCCGGGAGGGATCAGGGGTCAGCTAGTCAGCCACCGGGTTCCGGCGCAGACCGCCGTACTGGGCTCGGCTGGGCCGTTGTCCGGCTCACCAGCTGGTCAGGCTTTGTTTCTACTAGTGACGCACAGTAAACTGCGGCGGTGGATGTCAAGGCTCTGCTGACCGCGGACACTGGGCCGCAACTGGGTCGCAGCCGCGCCGAAGTGCTGGATCTGCTGCGCGCCGCGGGCGAACCGATCGGCGTGCGGGAGGTCGCCGCCCAGACCGGGTTGCATGCCAACACCGCACGGTTCCACCTGGACGCGCTGGTGGATGCCGGGCTGGCCACCCGGGTGCCGCAGCCTCGCGCGGTACCGGGCCGGCCCAGCACGGCCTACCGGGCTGTCGAAGGCACCGGGGCCACCGGTCAGCGCCATTACCGGTTGCTGGCCGAGATGCTGACCAGCCTCATCATGGGTGTGGTGGCCGAGCCGGGGGAGGCGGCCGCGCAAGCCGGCCGGGAGTGGGGCCGCTACCTTACCGAGCAACCTGCTCCCTACCAGCGGCCGGATACCGCCACGGCCATCGCCGCGCTGACGGCCACCCTGGAGGAGATTGGCTTCGCGCCGGAGACGGTGCCGGCCGGGACCGGCTACCAGCTCCGGCTGCATCAGTGCCCGTTCCGCGAGGTGGCGGAGGGGCACCAGGAGGTCGTCTGCCAGCTGCACCTAGGCCTGATGCAGGGCGCCCTGCAGCAGATGCGGGCACCACTGACCGCGACCGGGCTGCGGCCATTCGCCGAGCCAGGCCTGTGCCTGGCCGCTCTGGAGCCGGACAACCAGCCCGGTTAGCCACGCGCAGCGCCGGGCCAGACGGGGTCAGCCGGCCCGATCCGCAAGCGGGGCCTTCGTCAGCCCCCCAAGGGCGGCAGAGATGATCACATGCGTTGTTGATGTTGAAATTGCTGTCGTTCCTCTGCAACATCCAGGTCAACATCAACAACTGGACTCAGTCTTGGCCGGTATCAATCGGTCACACCAGCACCACAGGCTTCACGCATAAACGGCGGCTTGACCCGACGGGGATGTGCCGGGAGTCTCGTGGCGCGGATGTGGCGTGCTACCGCCGCACCGCCGCACCGCCGCCGAGACCCTGGAGGGCCGTCATGTCTAGCCCAGCCCCGGTACCCGGTCTGCCCGCAACTGACCGGGCCTGGACGCTGCTGATCGGCGGCCACCCGGCGGCGGCCCAGTCGGGGCAGTACTACACCGACGAGAGCCCGGTGACCGAGCAGGCCATCGCGGCGGTGCCGGACGGCGGTGCGGATGATGTCGCCGCCGCGGTCCGCGCGGCCGTGCCCGCCGCGGCGGAGTGGCGGCGGGTGCCAGCCCGCGAACGAGGCGCGGCCGTGGCCGGGCTGGCCCGGATCCTGGAGCAGAACGCGGCCGAGCTGGCCATGCTGGACGCGATCGATGGCGGTCACCCGGTCACCGGAATGCACCTGGACCTGGCTATCGCGGCCGACACGCTGCGGCTGTTCGCCGGGCTGGCTATCGAGCTGAAAGGCTCGACCATCCCGGCCAGCGGCCAGCACCTGCACCTGACCGTGCGGGAGCCGTTCGGCGTGGTCGGCCGGATCATCCCGTTCAACCATCCGCTGATGTTCGCGGCCGGGAAGATCGCTGCGCCGCTGGTCGCGGGCAACGCGGTGATCCTCAAGCCGCCGGACATCGCGCCGCTGTCCGCGCTGCGCATCGGCGAGCTGTTCGCCGGCGCGCTGCCGCCCGGCGTGCTGTCGGTGGTGACCGGCCAGGGACCGGCGGCCGGCCGGGCCGTGGTGGCCCATCCCGAGATCCGGCGGATCGGGTTCATCGGCAGCGATGTCACCGGCCGGGCCATTCAGCGGGCGGCGGCCGATGCCGGGGTCAAGGAGATCACCCTGGAGCTGGGCGGGAAGAACGCCCTGATCGCGTTCCCGGACGCCGACCCGGCGGCGGTCGCGGCCGGCGCGGTGGCCGGGATGAACTTCGCCCGGTCCGCGGGCCAGTCCTGCGGCTCCACCTCCCGGCTGCTGGTCCATGAGTCGATCGCCGATGAGGTGGTGGACCGGGTGGCCGCCCTGATGGCGGCGATCCGGATCGGCTCGCCGCTGGACCCGGCCACCGAGATGGGCACGATGGCTTCGCCCGTCCAGTACGCCAAGGCGCTCCGCTACATCAGCGTGGCCCAGGACGAGGGTGCCGAACTGGTCACCGGAGGCGGCCGCCCGCCCGGCCTGGACGGCCAGCCTGGCCTGTACCTGGCGCCGACGCTGTTCCGTGGTGTGCGGCCGGACATGCGGATCGCCCAGGAGGAGGTGTTCGGCCCGGTGCTCGCCACCCTGACCTGGAAACACGAAGACGAGGCGATCCAGATCGCCAACAGCGTCGGCTACGGGCTGACCGGCAGCATCTGGACCAATGACATCGGCCGGGCGCACCGGGCCGCCGCCGCCTTGGACGCTGGCTACCTGTGGATCAATGGCGCCGCCACCCATTTCACCGGCGTCCCGTTCGGCGGCGTGAAGCTGTCCGGGATGGGCCGCGAAGAAAGCCTGGACGAACTGCTCAGCTACACCCAGCTGAAAACCATCAACGTCATCCTGGACTGATCACCCTCAGTCCCGGCGGCGCGGCCGCACAATCGGCAGCCGTCAGTTGGTGACCGTGACGGCAGGCGCGTGCCCATTCCAGCTCGTACTGACCCGACGTGGCCCCGACTGGCGGCGCTGACCAGTCGGGGCCAATGACTAGACCTTGGGCCGGGACTTGGCCGGCCACATCGGCAGCAGTTCCCGGCCGAGGGTCACGTTGAGCACGATGGCGGAGGCCAGGTACCCGGCCGCGAACCCATCGAGGAGGGCGAACCAGCCGCTGATCTTGATGACGTCGCCGCTCCAGCTGGCCGTGCCGCCGATGTTGGCGATGGCCGAGAGCACCAGCACCACGACGGCCAGCGTGAATGGCGCGAGCGCGGCCATGCTGATGCTCGACGCGCCAATCGCGAAGACGCCGGTAAATAGCGCCCACAGAATGAGCCACGCCGCGAACGCGTGGTCGAACGCGAGGACACCCCCGGCGGCGATGACCGGGCCGGCGAAGAACTTCAGGATCAGGGCGGTGGAGATCAGGAATCCCGAGTAGCCGACGCCGAACGTGCCGCCGAACAGTTCCCCGCTGCGGAACTCCCACAGCCCGCCGACGAGCAGCCCGACCGCGCCGATCCCGAAGCAGGTGGCGATGAACAGGTCATTTGCGGCACTGGACAGGATGCCGGTCTGGACTAAGCCGAGCATGGTGACGGCGAACGCGAAGGCGAACGCTGATAACGGAACGCCAGGGGCCGTGGCCGGGTACGCGTGGCCCGGCCCGGGCGCCCACGCGATCGCAGCGGGCTCGCTGACTGGGGCTGGGCTGAGTGCCGACTCATCGCGTGTGGTCATGTGGTGCTCCTTTTCGATGACCCGCTTGCCTGTGCCTGGACGTGGTCAGCCGGAGCGCGCAGGTCACGAAATACCTCTGCGCGGGCCGCAAATAGGCAGGCAGAAATGCCTGTCTTCGAAGAACGCAACCGCACCATCTGGGCAGCTTGCCCACAATGGTAGGTTTTTTGAAACCGATTGCAAGACCCTCGCCGGGTCTAGCGCTCGCTGTCCTGGTCCACCTCAGTGTCGGGGCTGGCGGCGCCGTTAGCGGCGCTGGCATGGCGGCGGAGCAGTTCGGTCAGCGCCGCGATCTCGGCGGCCAGGGCGGCGCGGCCCGGCCGGGTGATCCGTACCCAGGTCCGGGGCCGGCGGCCGTGGTACCCCTTGTCCATCTTGATGAGCCCGGCTTCTTCCAGCACGCTCAGGTGCCGGGACAGGTTCCCGGGCGTCAGGCCGAGGGCGTCCCGCAAGTAGCTGAACTCGGCCCGTGCCTCGGCGGCGATGGTCAGGATGCCCAGCCGGTGCCGCTGGTGGACGGTCTCATCGAGGCCGTTCGTCGGGTGCGCCGCGCCGTCGGTCATGCCGGCCTGCGCAGCCGCTGCACGAGGAAGGCGCCGAGCCCGGACAGCAGCAGGACCAGGGCGGGCAGCAGAATGTCCGGGAGCACGGTCCAGTCCCAGCCGAACGAGCTGGTGGCCGGATTCCAGCCCAACCGGAACAGGATGTTCTCCACGTTGTACAGGCTGGCCAGCAACGCGGCCGCGGTGTAGGCCAGCGCGATGACGGCCAGGCCTGGGCTGCGTTCGGCGCGGGCCAGCACCCACAGGCCGACGGCGATGATCAGGAACGCGAGGGTGCCTCTGATCCAGGCGTCCCCCAGCGGCGCCCACAGCCGGAACAGAGCCGGGACGGCCTGGCTGAGCGGGGGAAGAATGACGGCCAGCCCGGTCAGCACGATGCCGGTGATCACATAACCGCGGGACGGCGTGCGCACCCCGGCCCGGCGGGCCGACCGCCAGTACCACAGCACCGTCAGCAGGTACCCCGCCACTAGGGCGATGGTCCAGTACCAGCCGATGTAGAAGCCGTTCCGGCCTGTCGGCGCCCCGCCGAGCAGCAGCGGCCCGGTGTTGCTGGGCTGGTAGGTGGCTGAGCCCGCGGGGATGCTGGCGGCCGACGCTAGGTACAGCGGCGCGGCCGCGCAGCCGAGCACGCCGAACAGCACCAGCGGGAACCAGTAGCCATGCCGGATAACCCGCGTCCGGCGCCGTAGCCGCGACAGGTTACTGAGCAGTTCGCCGGGGCCGGCCCCTGTCACGTCCCCAGGCTGGCTGTGTTGGTCATCGCCGTCCGCGCCGGTGCCGTCCGCGCCGGTGCCGTCCGTCCCGGCCGAATTGTCATCGCGCATGCCTGTCTCCGTCCGGATTGCTAACCAACGGTGAGTCTCAGCGAGCAATAGTTTTGCATTACAAACTAGATGACGCAAGCAAGTTAGTGGCAGACGTGTGCCCGCTAGCCGGTCAGGTCGACGCGGAAGTGGTCTCGGAGTCCCGACGAGCCGCTGGGAGCGATGCGCACGGCGCGCCCGGAGCGCCGATGGCTGACTCGCTAGGAGGACTCGCAGGATGACGGATCTCAACGCCAACCAGCGCACTGTGCTCGCCTTCTATGAGCAGGCCGTTAAGCGCCGGGATTTCCCGGCCGCCGCGCGGTTCCTCGCGCCCGTCCTCATCCAGCACCGCACGGACGCTGCCGACGGTGCCGAGGGCCTGCGCGAATTCATCGACCGGATGCGCGCCGCCTACCCGCACGGCAGCTATGAGATCAAGCGGGTCTTTGCCGACGGCGACTATGTGATCCTGCACGTCCACGTGGTCCGCGAACCCGGCGCCCGGGGCAGCGCCCACGTGGACATCTTCCGTCTCGACAACGGGAAGGTTGCCGAGCACTGGGACGTGGACGAGCCGATCCCAGCCGAAATCGCCAACCCGAACGGCCCGTTCTGAACTGGCGCCTGGTGTGGCACCGTCAGAAGAAGTCCCGCGTTCCCAGAGGAGCTGCGGACGTGGCCGGTGTGCCCCGCACTGGAGAGGTCGGATGATGCAGTTCTACTTGAACGGCTACCAGACGGGTGACCCACTCATCGAGGAGCCTGATCCGGCAGTGGCGCAGCGGCCGGGAGGTCTCCCCGCGCAGGCCGATGTCCTGATCATCGGATGCGGTCCAGCCGGCCTGGTCCTGGCTGCGCAGCTGGCCAATTTCCCCGACATCCAGACGGTGGTCATCGACCGCAGGGACGGCCCGCTCGAGGTGGGCCAGGCCGACGGAGTCGCCTGCCGCACGGTGGAGATCTTTGCCGCGTTCGGGCTGGCTGGCCGGCTGGTCGCCGAAGCCTACTGGGTGAACGAAGTCTCGTTCTGGCGCCCGGACCCGCAGGACCGGTCCAGGATCACGCGGACCCGGCGGGTGCAGGACGTCGAGGACGGCTTGTCGGAGTTCCCGCACGTCATCGTCAACCAGGCGCGGATGCTGGCCTACCTCCGGGAGCACATGGAGCGGTCGGCCAGCAGGCTGCGCCCGTGCTACGGCCTGCAGGCAGCCGATGTCCGGGTCGATACCAGCGGCCGGCCGGAATACCCGGTGGCGGTTACCCTGCAGCACGTCGAAGGCTTTCAGCCGACCGGGCAGACCTCTACCGTCCGGGCGAAATACGTCGTCGGCTGCGACGGCGCCCGCAGTAATGTGCGAACCGCGATCGGCCGCCGGCTGACCGGCGACCCGATGAACCAGTCCTGGGGCGTCATGGACGTCCTGGCCGTCACCGACTTCCCCGACATCCGGCTCAAGTGCGTCATCCAGTCGGCCAATCAGGGCAACCTGCTGATCATCCCCCGGGAGGGCGGGTACCTGGCCCGGTTCTACATCGAGCTGGACCGGGAGCACGACCGTGAGATGCTGCAGAGCCGGAGCGTCACCCCGGAGAAGCTGGTCGCGGTGGCCAACCGGATCCTGCACCCGTACACGATCGAGGTGAAAGACGTCGGGTGGTGGTCGGTGTATGAGATCGGCCAGCGGCTGTGCGACAAGTTCGATGACGTGCCGGAGACCGAGCTGGCCACCCGCCTGCCCCGGGTTTTCATCGCTGGCGACGCTTGCCATACCCACAGCGCCAAAGCCGGGCAGGGCATGAACGTGTCCATGGCCGACACCTGGAACCTCGGCTGGAAGCTGGCGGCCGTCCTCCGCGGGACGGCCAAGCCCGAGCTGCTGCACACCTACTCTGCCGAACGCCAGCGAGTCGCCCAGGAACTCATTGACTTCGACCGCGAGTTCGCCCGGATGTTCAGCGCCCCACCCAAAGAGACCTCGGACACCGCGGGCGAGGGGATTGTTCCCGAGGAGTTCCAGCGTCACTTCATCCAGCAGGCCCGCTTCACCGCGGGCGTCGCCACCCGGTACCGTCCCTCGATGATCGCCGCCGAGGCGGCCTGCCAGCACCTGGCGACAGGTTTCCCGGTTGGGATGCGTTTCCATTCGGCCCCGGTCATCCGGCTGGCCGACGCCAAGCCGATGCACCTGGGCCACGTCGCCCGGGCCGACGGCGCCTGGCGCCTGTACATATTCGCCGACCGCGCCGACCCGGCCAGCCCGCTCTCCCGGGCCCGGCAGCTGTGCCAGTTCCTCGCCACGGAGAAGTCACCGATCACGCGGTTCACACCCGACGGCGCCGACCCCGACTCGGTGATCGACGTGCGCGCGGTCTTCCAGCAGGGACATCGCGACCTGGCTGTCAGCTCGATGCCCGCCGTTCTGCTGCCCACCAAGGGCAAGTTCGGCCTGATCGACTATGAGAAGGCGTTCTGCCCCGACCCCGCGGCTGGCGACATCTTCGACCTGCGAGGTATCGACCGCGACGATGGCTGCCTGGTCGTGGTCCGCCCGGACCAGTACGTCGCCCACGTGCTGGCGTTGGACGCAACCGGCGAGCTGGTCAGCTTCCTGGCCGGCATCCTGATCGACGCGAGATAGCCTCTCGATTGCCCAGCTCATTCCTGGTCATGATCAGGGTGTGGTGGTGGCGCGGAGTCTGGAAGCTGTCGTAGCCAGCGTGCGCGACCGGGCCTGATGAAAAGATCGCAGTTAGCTTGACCGCAGGTCGGCTACCGTGCCGCCGGAGTCGGCGGTAGCGCCGGCGCCATGGTCACGCTGCTGGCCACCGCGATGGACCCGCGGTCACATGGTGATGCGTCAGTTCGACGGGTACGCCCACGAGGCGCTGAGCATGGAACTGGAAACCCGCCTGGTTGTCCGGGGGAGCACCGGTCCAGCCCCGGCACTGGCTAGGCGGCTTCACCGGTAGTCCTGATGGGCCGGCTGGGTGAGCCGGTCTGAGTGATCCCACAGCCGCTGGGCGAGATCGGCGTCCTGGGCCCGCTTCGATGGGGTGCCGATCGCGGGGTAGCCGCGGAGGTGGCCGGGTCCGTCCGGCCCGATGTAGCAGCCACCGGGTACGTCCTGGGTGGCCGCGTACAACGTCGGCAGCGCGCCATGCTCGGCGTCGTTGAACAGGTGCTTGAACGCCCGGCCCAGCCTGCCGCCGACGGTGTGGATATGGCTGGTCAGGTTGGTGGTGGCGATACCGGGATGGGCGGCCACGGCCCGCACGCTGCGGCCCGCCGCGGTGAGCCGGCGCTGCAGTTCGAGCGTGAACAGCAGGTTGGCCAGCTTGGAGTCGCAGTAGGCCTGCAGCGAGTTGTACCGGCGGTGCTCCCAGTTGAGATCATCCAGGTCCAGCCGCCCGCGGCGGTGCAGCTGGGAGGAGACAGTGACGACCCGGCTGGTGATGTGCGGCAGCAGCAGGTTGGTCAGCGCGAACGGGCCCAGGTGGTTGGTGCCGATCTGCAATTCGAAGCCATCGCGGGTGCGCCCCTGTGGCACCCGCATGATCCCGGCATTGTTGATCAGCACATCCAGCGGTTCAGCCCACTCCGCGGCGAAGGCGCGCACCGAAGCCAGATCGGCCAGGTCGAGCCTGCGCACCTCGGTGTGCCCGGGCATGACGGCCGCGACCCGCTCGCCTTTGGCCGGGTCGCGCACGGCCAGAACGACGCGGGCCCCCACCCGGGCCAGTTCGCGCGCGGTGACCAGGCCCAGGCCACTGGTCGCGCCGGTGACGATGACCGTCCGCCCGGACTGATCGGGCAGATCGGCCGCGGTCCAGTGTGCGCTCATCGCTTATTGCTCTCCTCTACGGCTCGGCCAGCCAGGACTGCAGCAGATGACGGTCGATGGAGTCGGGGCGGCCGAGCGGGCGCCCGGACGCGGCCCGCTCGGCCAGTTCAGCCTTGGTGAACCAGCGGGCTTCCAGAATCTCCTCGCCGTCGGCCGAGATGGTGTCATCTTCGGCCCGGGCCCGGAAGCCGGCCATCAGCCCGGCCGGAAACGGC
>DATCUG010000468.1:0-6702 GCA_036567525.1 Streptosporangiaceae bacterium
CTGGCGCTGCCGGAGGCAGCGCCAGCCCGGTGAGCGCTAACAGCGCCGTTAAGCCCGCGCGGAATTTCTTGCCGTGCATCATTCCTCCTGATCAGCCGGCCGAGGCCAGGTCGTCGTTGGCCTGCTTGGCGGCCGCGCTCACCGCGGCGGCCACGTTCTTGCCGTTCAGGTAGGCCGGCGCGAGCTGGTTGGCGATGTCCAGCTGGGCGTTGTTCATGCCCGGCGTGACCGGCCAGTAGACGACGTGCCACTTCGACTCGGTGAGGAACGGCTGCATGTCGATGCCCTTGCTCTTCCAGTAGCTCAGGAACAGCGGGTCCAGGCTGGGGATGCCGGGCCAGATGTAGCCGCCGCCACCGAGGATCCTCTGCGAGGCGGGCGAGCCCAGCCACTGCTCCAGCTGCCACGCGGCCTGCTGGTTCGGGCTGTGCGAATTGATCGAGTCGATCAGCCCGTTCAGCACGGTCCAGTTGCCGTCCGGGCCAGCCGGGAACGGCAGCACGCCGACCGGGAACTTGACCTCGGACGGCAGGCCGGAGGTGATCCAGTCGCCGGCCTCGATCATGGCCACCTTGCCCTTGGCGAAGTTCTGCACGTCCTCGCTGTTGTTGGCGGCCGCGTCGGTGCCCAGCGCCGCGCCCGGCAGGGCGACGTGCCACTTGTACATCAGATTGGACAGGAACTGGAACGTGGACACCCCGGCCGGGGTGTTGAACGCGACCGTCTTGGCGTACGGGGCGTTGATCAGCTTCACCCCGGCCTCGGCCAGGTAGGGCTCGAAGCCCCACTGCATCTCGTTCGGCATGTCGGTGCCGTAAGTGGCCACCGAGCTGGGGTTGAAGCTGGCCGACAGCGCGTTGTGCCCGCTGGTGTCGGTGGTGAGCTGGCGGAGGAACTGCAGCCAGCTGCCGCCGTTGCCCGGGTTCCAGCTCAGGCTGGCCGGGATCGTGATGTGGTGCTGCTTGAAGTAGCTGACGTTGTAGAAGTAGGCGATCGTGTCCCAGTCCTTGGGCAGGCCGTACAGCTTGCCGCCGAACTGGTGCAGGCTGACCAGGGTGGGCAGGTACTGGCTGAGGTTGATATGCGCGGCCTTGATCTTGGCGGTCAGGTTCTCCATCACGCCGTCCTTGAGCCAGGACGCGATCATCGGGGTGTTGACCCAGAAGATGTCCGGGCCGCCACCGGAGCTGAATTCCGTGGTCAGCTTGGTCTGGTAGTTGTTGTACGGGATGGTCTCGATCGTGACGTGGATGTTCGGGTGGGCCTTCTCGAACACGTCGATCGACTTCTGGTAGCCGGGGGTTTCCCCGGTCTGCCACTGCGCGTAGGTCAGGTTGATCTTCCCGTTGCCCGATCCGCCTGATCCCCCCGAGCTTGACGGGGCAGCCGAGCAGGCGGCGGCGACGGTCAGCAGGGCGGCGCAGCCGCCTGCGGCCGCCAGCCGGCGAACTGGGTATCTTCGCATCTACTTTGCTCCTTTGCCGTTCAGCGATTGATGCCGGAGAGCTGGATGGATCGCACGATCTGCCGCTGGAACACGGCGAAGATCACCAGCAGCGGGATGAGCGCGACCAGTGATCCCGCCAGCACGAGGTTCCAGTGCTGGATGTAGTAGGACTGCAGATTGGCCAGGCCCACGGTGAGCACGGTCTTGTCCGGTGAATCGGTCACGATCAGCGGCCAGAGGAAGTTGTTCCAGCCGAAGACGAACGCGATGAGCGTGGCGGTCACGATGATCGGCCGGCCCATCGGGATCAGGATCCGGGTCAGGATGGTGAACTCGGAGCAGCCATCGATCCGGGCCGCGGCGAAGATGTCGCCGGGCAGTGACCGGAAGTACTGCCGCATCAGGAAGATCGTGTACGGCGCGCCGAGCACGTACGGGAGGAACAGCGCCCAGTACGTATTGACCAGATGAACCTCGCGCATGATCGTGTACAGCGGCACCAGCGTGACGATGTTCGGCACCATGAGCGTGGCCAGGTACACCGAGAACAGCCAGTCCCGGCCGGGGAACTCCATCCGGGCGAACGCGTACGCGGCCAGCACGCCGAACGTGACCTGGCCGATGGTGAGCACGATCGTCACCCCGGCCGTGTTCTCCAGGAAGCGCAGGAAGTAGTCGCTGACCAGGACGGTGCGGAAGTTCCCGGTGTACAGCGAGTGCGGCGGCGACCAGGGCGCGGTGCCGTACACCCCCGATTCCGGCTTGAACGCGGCGAAGAACGTGAGCACGTACGGCCCGACGAACACCAGCGCGATCAGCGTGAGGCACAGGTAGAGCCCGGCGTACCGGGACGAGCGCAGGACGGCGGCCACGTCACACCACCTCGTAGGTGGTCCGGTTCCGGAAGAACCGGAACTGGATGAACGTGACCAGCAGGATCACGCCGAACAGCAGCAGCGACATGGCCGAGGCCGAGCCGACGTCGAAGTTCTGGAACGCGGTCGTGTAGATCTGGTAATTGATCACGTTGGTGGCCGACCCGGGGCCGCCCTGGGTCAGCACATACACCTGGTCGAACACCTGGAACGACCCGATCACGTCGGTGACCAGGACGAACAGCATGGTCGAGTTGAGCAGCGGCAGGGTGATCCGGCGGAACTGGCCCCAGGCCGACGCGCCGTCGATGCCCGCCGCCTCGTACAGCTGGGGCGGGATGGTCTGCAGGCCGGCCAGGAAGAACAGCATGTTGTAGCCGGCGTACTGCCAGGTGGCGATCATGGCCACCACGGGCAGCGCGGTGGCCTGGTCACCGAACCAGTTCGGGCCGGTGATGCCGGCCAGGGACAGCAGGTGGTTGATCATCCCGTTCTGCGCGTTGAACAGCCAGCCCCAGACCACGGCCATGGCTACCGGGGTGGACATGTAGGGCAGCACGAACAGCGCGCGGTACACGCCCATGCCGGGCAGCCGCCGGTTCAGCAGCATGGCCAGGCCGAGCGCGATCACGGTCTGGATCGGGATGTTCCACAGCACGTAGTACGCGCTGACCAGCAGCGCGTGGAAGACGTGGTCGTCCTTGACCATGGTCGCGAAGTTGCCGAACCCGGCCCAGCTCGGCGGCTGCAAAAAGTTCCACTTGACGAAGCTGAGCAGCAGCACGACGACGACCGGCAGCAGCAGGAACAGGACCACCCCGGCCAGGCTGGGCAGGATGAACGGGGCGGCCGTGGCCAGCTTGCGCAGCGACTGGCGGCGGGAGCCTGGCGGCGTGTGCCGTGGCCGGTCCCGGCGCGCGGCGGCGCGCGGCAGGCGCAGGTCGGTCAGGCCCATGACGCCTCCGGGGGCGGCCCGGCTGGCGGCCCGGCGCTCTCCCGCACCACGAGTTCCGGCTGCGGCGGCGCCCCGGCCGGGGTCGCCTGCGGGTCAACCAGGGAGTGCAGCAGCGCGAAACAGGCCCGGCCCAGCGCCACCCAGTCCAGCCGGACGGTGGTCAGGCCGGGCGTGAGGTAGGCCGAGACCGGGGTGTCGTCGAAGCCGACCACGCTGACGCTGCCCGGCACCGGCCGGCCCGCTTCGGTCATGGCCCGCAGCACACCCACCGCGACGTCGTCGTTGCCGCACAGCACGGCGGTGACGGCCGGGTCGGCGGCCAGGTCGCGCCCGGCCCGGTAGCCCGCCTCGGCGGTCCACCCGCCGGCCGGCGGCTCGGGCACCGGCGCGCCGGCCTGCCGCAGCCCGGCCCGCCAGCCGGCCAGCCGGGGGCTAGTCCCGGTGGAGGCCGGGATGGGCACGTAGTGCACGGTGCGGTGGCCCAGGCCGAGCAGGTACTGGGTGGCCTGCTGCGCGGCCTGCCGGTCATCCAGCCACACCCAGGGCTTGCCCTCGGCCTGGCGGCCGGACGGGGTCTCCACCGCGGCCGCCACCGGGACGCCGGGCGGCACCGCGGCCAGCGCCGTGGTCCCGGCCCGGTCGTAGGCCATCACGATCAGCGCGGTGCCCGGCTCGGTGGCCCGCTGCACCGCGTCGCCGATCTGCCCGCCTTCCAGGACCTGGATGCCCATGGCGAAGCCGGCCGCGCGGGCCGCCTCCTCGATACCCTGCAGGCTGGCCGCGTAGCCGTACCGGGTGGTGTCCGAGGTCAGCACGGTGACCGCGTGCACCCGGCCGCCGGCCAGCGACCGGGCCGCCCGGTTCGGCCGGAAGCCGAGGTCGCTGATGGCGGCGAGCACGGCGGCGCGGGTGGACTCCTTGACGCTCGGGTGGTTGTTGATCACCCGGGACACGGTCTGGTACGAGACCGAAGCGGCGGCGGCCACATCGCGGATGCTCACCGGGCGCGGCTGGCGGGCCGCCCCAGGCTCGCTGGCCGTGGGTGAGGCGGTGGCCGTGGCCGCGCTCTCCACAGCATCCCCGGCGGCCGGCCGTCCGCTTGTGTGACCGGTCACATTCATGCCAGGATTGTGACCGTTCACACTTTGGGTGTCAAGAGCCAGGATAATGCCGAAAATGAGGACAGCGCCGCCGGTGACCAGCCTGCGCGCGACGAGGAGGTCAGCGTGACCAGCACCACCGGTGAGCCGGAGGCCATCGTGGCCGTGGATGACGGGGCGCTCGCGCTGACGGTAGCCGTCGGCGGCGACGGCGTCCCCCGCCTCACCCGGTTCGGTCCGGCCGGTTCCGGGGCGGCCGACCAGATCGCCGCCGCGCTCCCGCTGGCCGACGTGCTGACGCCGGGCACCGGGCGGACCTGGTCCGGCACCCGGCACACCGAATCCGCGCTGGGCAGCCGGCTGCGCTACCGCGCGCACTCGGCCCGGCCGGACGGGCCGTGGCAGGAGTTCCTGATCGACCTGGCCGACCCGGCCACCGGGCTGCAGGCCGAGATCTGCTACCGGGTGCTGACCGGCCAGGGCGTGCTGCGCGCCTGGACCACGCTGACCAACCAGGGCAGCGCGCCGCTCACCATCGAGGCCGTGACGTCATTCCTGTGCGGCAGCCTCGGGGCAGGCACTGGCGTTGAGCATCTGGAGGTTTGGTGGGCGGAGAGCGACTGGCTGGCCGAGGGACGCTGGCAACGGCGGGCGCTGCGGGACGCGCTGCCGGACCTGAACCGGCAGGTGCATTCGGCCAACCCGCGTGGCTGCCTCGGCTTCACCAGCCGTGGGTCGTGGTCGTGCACGCCGTATCTGCCGATGGGCGCGCTGGTCAGCCAGGCCGGGGCGGGCTGGTGCTGGCAGATCGAGCACAACGGGGCCTGGCGCTGGGAGGTCGGCGAGGCGCGCGACGGCGCCTACCTGGCCCTGCTCGGCCCGGCCGAGGCCGAGCACCAGTGGCACCAGGTGCTGCCGCCGGGCGGGTCGCTGCGCACCGTGCCGGTCGCGGTGGCGGTCAGCCCGGATGGGTTCGAGGGTGCCGTGGCCAGGCTGACCCGGTACCGACGGGCGGCCCGCCGCCCGCATGCCGATCACCGGGAACTCCCGGTGATCTTTAACGACTACATGAATACGCTGATGGCCAACCCGAGCACGGACAAGCTGCTGCCGCTGATCTCGGCCGCGGCCGAGGTGGGCGCGGAGTACTTCTGCATCGACGCCGGCTGGTACGACGAGGAGCGCGGCTGGTGGGACAGCGCGGGTGACTGGAAGCCGTCGTCGTCCCGGTTCCCGGGCGGGCTGTCCGAGGTGCTGGAGCACATCCGGGCGGCCGGCATGGTGCCCGGCCTGTGGCTGGAACCGGAGGTGGCCGGGGTGCACACGGCCGCGGCCCGGGACCTGCCGGCCGAGGCGTTCTTCCAGCGCGGCGGGACCCGGGTGGCCGAGCACGGCCGGTACCACCTGGACCTGCGGCACCCGGCCGCGGTCAAGCACCTGGACGAGACGGTCGACTTCCTGGTCGGCGACCTCGGCGTGGGCTACCTCAAGCTGGACTACAACATCCAGGCCGACCCGGGCACCGACGTGGGCGGGGTGAGCGCGGGCGCCGGGCTGCTCGGGCACAACCGGGCCCTGCTCGACTGGCTGGACCGGGTGCTGGACCGGCACCCCGGGCTGACCATAGAGAACTGCGCGTCCGGCGGGATGCGGGCCGACTACGCGATGCTGTCCCGGCTGCAACTGCAGTCCACCAGCGACCAGCAGGACTTCCTCCGCTACCCGGTCGTGGCGGCGGCCGCCGCGGCCGGGATGACGCCGGAGCAGGCGGGGATCTGGGCGTACCCGCAGCCTGGGTTCTCGGCGGAGCAGAACACGTTCACGCTGTGCGGGGCGCTGCTCGGCCGGATCCACCTGTCCGGGCACCTGGACCAGATGTCGCCGGCCCAGCGCGGCCTGGTCGCCGAGGCCGTGCAGGTGTACAAGGCGATCCGGGGCGACCTGGCCGAGTCGGTGCCGTTCTGGCCGCTCGGGCTGCCTGGCTGGGATGACTCCTGGGTCGTGCAGGGGCTGCGGACTGCCGAGCGTAGCTACCTGCTGGTCTGGCGGCGCGGCGGCGCTCAGTTCCCGGCGGTCACCGGGGCGGGCGATCCGGGGCAGGTGACGCTGCCGGTCGCGCACCTGCTGGGCCGCCCGGCCCAGGCCGAGGTGCTGTTCGGCACGGGCCAGGGCAAGTGGTCAGCGGCTGCGGGCGCGCTGACCGTAACCCTCCCCCCAGTCCCCGCCGCTTGCCTGATCCGCCTCACCCCGGCCTGATACCGCAGTGCCTGCTGTGACTGCCGGGCCGTTTGTGACGATCGCACCGCAGTGGAGGATGTTGATGTT
>DATCUG010000469.1:0-4904 GCA_036567525.1 Streptosporangiaceae bacterium
GAAGCGGCGCGCAGTCATGTAAATATGTAACTCATGACCGTGCTGTTAGGCGTGTGGAGCCGGGTAGCTGGGGCGGCCGTCGTGGTGGTGGCCGCGGTATCGGTGGGGACGGTGAGCTCGGTGACGGCGGCAGCCGCCAGAGCCAGGCCAGCCATCGAGCCGGCCGGTTCGGTTGGCCGGGCGCTGATCCAGGCGTTCGAGGCGGGGCGGCATATGCCCGGCGAAGCGGTCGGCGGCATCCGCGCCGGCTCGCTGCACGTCGGCTCGGCCGGCCGGACCAGGTGGGCGCTGGCCAGCTTCGTCCCGGCCGCGCAGGCCGGGAAGCGGCTAGCGGCCGGGTTCCAGGACGGCGCCGGCACCGGCCTGTTCGAGTGGCGGGCCGGTGCCTGGCACCTGGTGCGCACCGGTCCGTACGGCTGCGCGGTGGGGCTGCCCGCGGCGCTGCACCGGGACTGGGGCCTGGCCAGGCCGGCCAACTGCGCCGCGACCGGGCCGGCTCAGCGCACCGCCGCGCACCGGGCGCTGGCAGGCCCAGCCGCACCGTCGGCCAGCGCGGCCGGGCTCGGGCAGCGCATTGCGGCCATCGCGCTCAGCCAGGTCGGGGTCAGCGACACGCCCGCGGTGGCCAGCTTCGCCGGGGTTGACTGCGACCCGTACAGCACGCTGGTCGCCGGGTTCTCGGCCAACTCCGATGGCTGCGGCTACGACCAGGGTTTCCAGGTGGAGAACGAGAACGAACCCTGGTGCTCGGACTTCGCCAAGTGGGTGTGGCAGCGAGCCGGGGTCACCGCGGACATGAACACGCTCAACGCCGGTTCCGTCTCGTTCTATGACTGGGGCCTGGGCCAGGGCGAGACGATGCCGGTGGACGGCGGGACGCCCGCCGTCGGGGATGCCATCGTGTTCTTCCCGCCTGGCACCGTCACGGCCACCGGTTACGCCGATCACGTGGGCATCGTGACCGCGGTCAACGCGGACGGCACCATCGACATGGTCAACGGCGACTTCCTCGGCGCCAGCAACATCAGCGCGCAGTACAACACCGGGATCAGCCTGCCCAACTGGTCCGCGTCGATCTGGGGCACGGGTGAGCAGTGGGTCATCGTCAGCCCGCCGTCCGCCGCCCAGCAGCCCGCGCCCACGGTGTCGATGGCCGGGCCGCGGGCCGCGGTCACCGGGACCGTGGGGACGTTCCGCGCGCAGGGCCGCGAGCCGGGCGGGTCGATCAGCGAGTACTACTGGACGTTCGGCGACGGGCGGACAACGAACACGGCCGGCCCGGACGTCAGTCATGTATTCAGCGAGGCAGGCCGCTACACGGTGACGGTGACCGTGACGTCCAGCTTTGGCACGGCTACCACGCGCACCTGGGACGTCGGCGTGCTCGGCGCATCCGGCGCGGTGGCCGCGGTGCCATCCGACGCGGTCTGGTTCGCCACCACGCCGGTGAATGAGTATCTGTTCCGGCCGTCGGCGGGCGGGCTGGCCGCGGAGACCTGGGACGGCGCGAGCTGGCTGCAACTCGCCGTGCCGGGGCAGCCGGCCGCGGGCGGCGGGCTGGCCGCGCTGAGCTACCCGGACCCGGCCGCGGCCGACGCGATGACGCCGCACGCCTACTTCCGCACCGCGTCCGGCGGACTGGCCCAGACCTACCTGGGTGGTTCGGGCTGGGTCAGCCAACCGCTGCCGGGCCAGCCGGCGGCAGGCAGCGCGATCGTCGCGGCCAGCACGGCCAGCGGCGATCCAGCCGTGTTCTTCACCGACACCGGTGGCCACCTGGCCGAGTCGGCCGAGCAGGCCAGCGGCTGGGTGACCAGCACGCTGCCCGGCGCACCGGCCGCCAGCCCGGGCTCGATCGCCCTGGCCGCCACCGCCCGCGGGCTGCGGATCTTCTCCGCCGGGCGCACCGGCACGCTCACCGTCACCACGCAGGCCGGCACCGGCTGGCGGGCCACCCCGCTGCCGGCCCGGATGGCGCCGGGCAGCTGGCTGACCGCGGTGACCACGCCCTGGGGGCAGGCGCGGGTCATATTCCGCAGCAGTCACGGCACCCTGGCCGATCTCACCGAGACCGGGACCGGCCAGTGGCGGCCGGGCCAGCTGCCCGGCGCACCCGCCCCGGGCAGCGCGCTGGCGGCCACGAACTATCTGCCGGCCGGCACCGGGGCCAGCCCATCGCCCGCCGCCGGCCAGACCGGGCCGCTCGGCGAGGAAGTGTTCTACCTGACCGCGGCGGGCCAGCCCGCGGTCAGCTACTCGGCCGGCCAGGGCTGGCAGACCGCGGCGCTGCCCGCCGCGGCCGGCGCCAGCATCATCGGCGCGGACGCCTACCCGGTGGCAGGCCAGCCGTCGCAGCTGTTCCTGTCCGGCCCGGGCGGGGCGCTGCTGGCCGACAGCAGCAGCAGCGGGCCGGCCGGGCCGTGGACCACGGCCAGCCTGCCCACGACGCCGGCCACGTTCGCCGACCGGGTGGTGCTGTACGCCGCCACCCCGGCCGACCAGGCCAGCGCGCTCGGTGCCGCGCAGGCGGCCGGGCTGCCGGCCAGCCAGGTGACCGTGTCCTACGCCACCGCGTGGGACGACACGCTCAGCGGCAACTATCTGGTCATCTCGGTCGGGCAGGCGGCCACCGACGCGCTGTATTACAACGTCTGTGGCTGGGCCAACCCGTCCGGCGACATCCCGGGCTCGACGCCGTTCTACATCGTGAGCAGCCCGCGCGACACGCTGCCCGGCGCGGGAGGCTACGAGGCAGCGGCGGCCCGCACCACCTCGCAGACCCCGCAACTGGCCGCCGACCTCGCCTACTACGCCGTGCACGGTGCGCTGCCACCCGGGGTGACCGCGCTGCCCGCGGCCGCGGGCCCGCAGTACACCTGCGCCGGATCCCCGTCGTGACCAGCGCGGGAACGCCAGGCGCCTGAGGTGACCCAGCAAGGCCGGACGGCGGCGTCAGCCTGGGGGGCCGCCGAAGAGACCGGCCGCCACGGCGGCGTGCACGTCCCGGCGGAGCGCCTTGATGGCCGTGTTATCCCGGCCGAAGTGCACCGCGTTGGCCAGCAGGACAGCCCAGGTGCCGCTCGGGCTGTCCAGCGCCAGGCTGGTCCCGGTGAAGCCGGTGTGGCACACGGCCGACGCGGGCCAGTGCCCGCCCAGGATGCTGTGCCCATCCCCGGCGCACACCCAGCCCAGCCCGCGACGGCCGCCCAGCCCGGCGGTCTGGCACGACTCGGCCGCCCGGCGCAGCCGGACGGTCACTGGGCTGTCGGTCACCGGGCCGTCCGCGTCGCTGACCCACCAGCCGGCGAACCGGGCCAGGTCGGCCACGGTCGAGAACAGGCCGGCGTGCCCGGCGATGCCGCCCATCAGCCGCGCGTTCTCGTCGTGCACGATCCCGGTCCACGGCGTGCCGTCCGGGCGGCGTTCGGTGGCCGCGAACCGGTCCGGCGGGAGGGCCAGGTGGTACCCGGTGCTGGTCATCCCGAGCGGCTCGGTGACCAGCCGCCGGACGGCCTGGTCGAGCGGCTGATCGGCCACCTGGGCGACGATCTCGCCGAGCGCGATGAAGCCCAGGTCGGAGTAGGTGACCTGGGTGCCCGGTGGCGCGGTGAGCGGGGTGGCGGCCAGCTCCCGGAGCAGGTCCTCCCGGCTGCCGCACCACTCGAAGAACGTGCGGGTGTCCGGCAGCCCGGCCGTGTGGGTGAGCAGGTGCCAGAGCGTCACCGGGCCGGCCCGGCAGGCGGCGAAGCCGGGCAGGTAGCGGGTCACCGGGTCATCGAGCCCGAGCCGGTGCTGGCTGGCCAGCGCGAGCGTCGCGGTGGTCGTCGCCACCACCTTGGTCAGCGACGCGAGGTCGAACACGGTGCCCGCAGTCATGGCCCGGGAACAGCCCGGTGTGCTGTCGGCCTGGCCAGCCACCCAGCTGGCCAGCGTGGCCGGGCCGCGGCCGGCCGCCGCGACCACGCCGGGAATGTGCCCGCCGGCCACCGCGGCGCCGATGATCGTGGGGTGGGTGAGTCTGGGCGAGCTGATCTCCCCGGCAGGCATGCTGGCCGGGCTGGCACCGGGCAACCGGGAGGGGATGTCACTCATGTACGGTTCTCTTAAGAGTTCTGGCATATCGTAACAGCCGATGATCGAATTCCCTGATGGCGCCGCGCCAACCGAGCAGCGGAACGCCCGCACCGTGGACATTGACCTGCTGCCGACGCGGGCCATCCTGGGGCTGCTGAACCAGGAGGACGAACTCGTGCCGGCCGCGGTCCGGCCGCTGCTCGGCACGCTGGCATCCGTCGTGGACGAAGCGGCGGACCGGATCCGCCGCGGCGGCCGGGTGCACTACTTCGGCGCCGGCTCGTCCGGGCGGATCGCGGTACTCGACGCGGCCGAGCTGATCCCCACGTTCGGCCTGGACCCCGGCCTGGTCATCGCGCACCTGGCCGGCGGGGAGGCCGCCATGACCCGGCCGGTGGAGGGGGCGGAGGACGACGACGCGACCGGCCGCGCGGACGCCGCCGGGGTGACCGCCGGCGACCTCGTGATCGGGATGACGGCCAGCGGCCGGACCCCGTACGTGGCCGGCGCACTGGCCGCCGCGGCCGAGCGTGGCGCGTTCACCGCGCTGCTGACCAGCAACCCCGGGTCGCCGCTGCAACCGCTGGCCCAGGCCGTGCTGACCGCCGAGACCGGCCCGGAAGCCATCGCGGGCTCCACCCGGCTCAAGGCGACGTCGGCGCTGAAGCTCATCCTGAACAGCTTCTCGACCGCCCTCATGATCCGCCTGGGCAAGACGTACTCCAACCTGATGGTGGAGGTCAGGGCGGTCAACAGCAAACTGCGCGACCGGACGCTGCGGATCCTGAGCGACGCGTCCGGCGCCGGCGAGGCGGCCTGCGCGGCCGCGC
>DATCUG010000470.1:0-3588 GCA_036567525.1 Streptosporangiaceae bacterium
CAGGCCCCCATAGCACGCCACGCCACCTTCACCGCCACCATCACCCCACCCCGCACAACCACCCCCGCCCGCAACCACCACAACCCAGCCACCTTAAGTTCCTGGCATTGCATTCTTGTGTGGGCGTTGTCACATTCACCACATTCAGGTTCGAGGCGCGCGGCCCCCCGGGCCCGGCCGGGTCACGCATCCGCGCGGGCCTGATGTCGAGAATGTGGTGCTGGCTCCGCTCTAGGTACAGGAGCGGCCATGACGGGCCGCGCGACGATGAAGGGGTACCACCGTGACGCGAGTACGAAGCCTCGACCACGTCGGCGTCGTCGTCGACGATCTCGAAGCCGCGACGAAATTCTTCCTCGATCTCGGTCTTGAACAAGAAGGAGTGGCATCGGTCCAGGGCGAATGGGTGGACAACGTCGTGGGACTCAAGGATGTCCAGGAGGAATTGGTCATGGTCCGCACACCCGACGGCAGCGGCATGCTCGAGCTGACCAAATTTCACGCGCCCACCGACGGCCAGGGCCCCCACCCGGCGGCGGCGAACCGGCTGGGCATCCGCCACATCGCCTTCAGGGTCGACGGCCTGAATGCCATCGTCGACGAGCTGCGGGGCAAGGGCATGAGCACGGTCGGGAAAATCCAGGACTACGAAGACCTCTTCCGGCTCTGCTATATACGCGGCCCGGAGGGAATCATCGTCGAACTGGTCGAGCAGATCGGCTCGGCGCCGGCGTGCTGAGCCAGCCGGTCAGGAGTGCTCGCGGGACTGGCGGGCGCGGATGCGGCCGCGCTCCTTGCCGTCGAGGATGGTCTTGCGCAGCCGGACCGCGGTCGGGGTGACCTCGACGCACTCGTCGGCGGCGCAGAACTCCAGCGCCTGCTCCAGGCTGAGCAGCCGCGGCGGCACCAGCCGCTCGAGCTCCTCGGCGGTGGACGACCGGACGTTGGTGAGCTTGCGCTCCCTGGTCACGTTCACGTCCATGTCGTCGGAGCGGGAGTTCTCCCCCACGATCATGCCTTCGTACACCTCGGTGCCGGGGGTCACGAACAGCGACCCGCGCTCCTGCAGCTGGAACATGGCGTACGTGGTCACCGTGCCGGACCGGTCCGCGACCAGCGATCCGGTCGGCCGGGCGCGCAGCGGGCCGGCCCACGGCTCGTAGCCCTCGAACACGTGGTGCGCGATGCCGGTCCCCCGGGTGTCGGTGAGGAACTGGGTGCGGAAGCCGATCAGGCCCCGGGCGGGCACGATGAAGTCGAGCCGCACCCAGCCGGTGCCGTGGTTGGTCATGTGCTCCATCCGGCCCTTGCGCAGGGCCAGTAGCGAGGTGACCGCGCCCAGGTACTCCTCGGGCACGTCCACGGTGAGCCGCTCCACCGGCTCATGCAGCTTGCCGTCCACCTCGCGGGTGACCACGGTGGGCCGCCCCACGGTCAGCTCGTAGCCCTCCCGGCGCATCGTCTCCACCAGCACGGCCAGGGCCAATTCGCCGCGGCCCTGTACCTCCCAGGTATCCGGCCGCTCGGTGGGCAGGACCCGGAGTGACACATTGCCGACCAGTTCACGGTCCAGCCGGTCCTTCACCATCCGGGCGGTGACCTTGGTTTTTTCCCGGGGGGTTCCGGGGGGTCGCCCCCCCGGGCTAGCAGAGCCGCGGCCCACGAGCGGTGAGCTGTTCACCCCGATCGTCATCGAGATGGCTGGCTCGTCCACGGTGATCAGCGGCAGCGGCCGCGGGTCGTCCGGGTCGGCCAGCGTCTCACCGATCATGATGTCCGGGATGCCGGCCACCGCGATGATGTCGCCTGGGCCGGCGGTCTGCGTGGGTACCCGATCCAGCGCCTCGGTCCGGAACAGCTCGGCGATCTTGACCTTCTCGATGGAGCCGTCCCGGCGGCACCAGGCCACCTGCTGGCCTTTGGTGATCTCACCGGACTCCACCCGGCACAGCGCGATCCGGCCCAGGTAGGCCGAGGCGTCCAGGTTGGTGACATGGGCCCGGAGCGGCTCGGCCGGGTCGTAGGACGGGGCCGGCACGGTGTCCCGGAGCACGGTGAACAGCGGCTCCAGGTCCGGCGAGTCGGGCAGCGTGCCGTCCGCCGGGCGGGTCAGCGAGGCCCGGCCGGCCCGGGCCGAGGCGTAGACGATCGGGAACTCGATCTGTTCCTCAGTGGCGTCCAGGTCGAGGAACAGCTCGTAGGTGGCGTCTACCACGTCGGCGATCCGGGCGTCCGGCCGGTCCACCTTGTTGATCACCAGGATGACCGGCAGGTTGGCTTCCAGCGTCTTGCGCAGCACGAACCGGGTCTGCGGCAGCGGGCCCTCGCTGGCGTCCACCAGCAGGAGCACCCCGTCCACCATGGACAGGCCGCGCTCCACCTCGCCGCCGAAGTCGGCGTGCCCAGGCGTGTCCACGATGTTGATGGTCAGCCCGCCGTGCGCGACCGCGGTGTTCTTGGCCAGGATCGTGATGCCCTTTTCCCGCTCCAGGTCGCCGGAGTCGAGCACCCGGTCGGCGACCTGGGCACCGGCCCGGAACGCGCCGGACTGCCAGAGCATGGCGTCGACCAGGGTGGTCTTGCCGTGGTCGACGTGCGCGACGATGGCCACGTTACGCAGTTCATCACGGGTGGCGAGCTGAGCCGGGCGTGCGGGCATACGGGTCTCATCTGCTTGGTGGCTGGGTTGCCGCGCAGGCTGGCGCGACATCTCTAGTTTAGTGGCCGGCCCGTGGTGACTGCCCGCCTGGGCGGACACCGAGCTGAGTGGGGTAGAGCTCGGTGCCCGCATCCAAGGCGGGGGGAAACCCGTCTCTAGTTCAGGAAACAGCCATATCGGCTCGCCGGCAACCCTCAGATGGCTGAAGAAGGCGGCCGCATATGGGGGCCCGGACCGGCGCCTTACCCGGCGTCGGCTTGGAGATAAGGCATTCGCCTGATGCGGGCGGCCCCACCTTACGGCGAACCTCGATGGTGTACGGCTACGACGTGTGGCCGGCACCGAGGAGGATTTCGTGCATCCGGTGATCCAGACCGCAATCGCCAGCCAGCGCATCAGCGAGATGCGGGCCGAAGCGGCCCGGACGGCCCTGGCCCGGGCGGCCCGTCAGGGCAGGCCGCCCCGCATTGCCTGGCTCTTTGACCTGGCCGACCGGCGCGGGGCAGCCCGCCTGGCCGACGGCGGCCCCGACTTTTGCTGCCCCGACTACCTGCTGACCGGCCAGTGTGCGGTGCACACCAGGGCGCACCGCATGCCCGCCGACAGCAGCGGGCGGTCCTGAGCCGCTAAGGCTCGTCCCCCGCGCAGAGATAAGGCGTTCGCCCAATGTGGCGGCCACCCCCTTAGCAGCAAGCTCGAAGATGTACGGCCGTGACCACGGCCGCAGGCCGAGGAGGACACCGTGTATTCAGCGATAGGCGCAGCAGTCGCCGCCCAGCATGTCAAGGACATGCTCGATCAGGCAGCGCAGGACCACCGGGCCGCCGCCGTGCGGCGCGCCCGCCGGGCGCGGACCGCTGGCCGGCCAGCGCCGGCTGGCCCGGCCCGGACCGCCGGGCACGGCGCCACCACCGCCCCGTGCTAGCAAA
>DATCUG010000471.1:0-2257 GCA_036567525.1 Streptosporangiaceae bacterium
CGCCGCGGCGCCCGGCCCGGCGGCCGCGTGGCTCGCTGACCGGGGCCGGAGCAGGTGCGCTGGGGGTTTGCGCGTCCGCGATCAGGCCAGAGTTCCGGGCCGCCGCGTCCCGCGGCTGGGCGGGCGGCGCGGGGATTGCGCCACTGGCCGCGGTCGCGTCCAGTTCGGCCTGCTCTTGCGGGGTCAGCTCGGCGTTCAGGATGTCGGCCAGCACCATGGCGCTGGTCAGGTCAGGCAGTTCCTCGTCACCGACCCGCCATCCGCTGGGCGTGCGCTCCACCGCCTGGAACGGCCCGGTATCCGCGTCGCTGACCCCGGTGCTGCCGCTGGTCTGGGCGTTCCCGGGCACGCCGACGGCGCCAGTGCGCGGCTGCGCACCAGCGTTATCCCGGTCGTGCTTAGCACTCATGCGTTCGCGGCGAGCCCGCGCAACCTCTCCTTGACCTGGGCCGCGGACGGGTTGGTCAGCGCCGTGCCATCAGGAAAGACCACGGTCGGCACCGTCATGTTCCCCCCGTTGACACTGATCACGAACTCGGCAGCCGCCTCATCGCGCTCGATGTCGATCTCGGCTACGTCTATCCCGTCGCGCGCCAGCTGTGCTTTCAACCGGCGGCAGAAGGCGCACCATTGCGTGCAGTACATCGTTACCCGCTCTGACACGCATCTGCTCCTATCGTCGCAAGAAATGTTCCGCTGACTCAACACGGCGCGGGGCCGTCAGCTTCCCGCAACCGGTGGAAACCATCGCTTTCACGGCTGTGCTGGCCTGCCACCAGCCCTTTCCCACCGGTGCGCTGGCCGGCCACCGGCCGCGGCCCACCGCCGCGCTGGCCGGCCACCCGGCGCTGCCGCTTCGCTGGCCGGGCCTGGCCGCCCGGACCTCGGTGTCGGTGGAATAGGGCAGGATGGCGGGCACCGGAGGTACGCAGTGGATGCTGGTGAGCTGTCACCTGATGGACCCGGGCCCGGCCCGGCTGACCCTGAGTCGGTGCTGGCCGAGCTGGATCCGGAACAGCGGCAGGTCGCGCTGGCCAGCCGCGGACCGGTGTGTGTGCTGGCCGGGGCGGGCACCGGCAAGACCCGCGCCATCGCGCACCGGATCGCCTACGCGGTGCTGACCGGGGTGGTGGACCCGGGCCATGTGCTCGCGCTGACGTTCACTACCCGGGCGGCGGGCGAGCTGCGGGCCCGGGTACACCGGCTGGCCGGCCGTGGCGCCGGGCTGGACCGGGTGCAGGCCCGCACATTCCACTCGGCCGCGCTGCGCCAGCTCACCCACTTCTGGCCGCGCACCGTGGGCGGGCGGGCCCCGGCGGTGCTGGATTCCAAGGTCACGCTGCTGGTTGACGTGACCCGCCGGCTGCGCCCCGGGACGAGCTCGGCCGAGCTGCGTGACGTGGCCGCGGAGATCGAGTGGGCCAAGGTGATGGGCGTGCCGCCCGAGGACTACCCGGACGCGGCGGCCCGGGCCGGGCGCACCGGCCCGCTCGCCCCCGACCTGGTGGGCCGGTGCTACGCCAGGTACGAGGAGCTGCGCCGGGAACGCCACCTGGTGGACTTCGAGTCGGTACTGGAACTGACCGCCGCCATCCTGGCCGAGCACCCGGAGGCGGCCGCGATGATCCGGGACCGGTACCGGTACTTCGTGGTGGACGAGTACCAGGACGTCAACCCGCTGCAGAAGCTGCTGCTGGACAGCTGGGCCGGGGACCGGGATGACGTGTGCGTGGTCGGTGACCCGCGGCAGACCATCTACTCGTTCGCGGGCGCGACGGCTGGCTACCTGACCGGGTTCAGCGCTGACTTTCCGGATGCCACCGTGCTCCGGCTGGTCCGCAACTACCGGTCCACGCCGCAGGTGGTCGCGCTGGCCAACCAGATCACCGGGATGGCCGGGCGGCAGCCGCTGGCCGCCCAGTTGCGCCCGGCCACGGCGGCCAGCGGCGGCACCGCGGCGCTGGTCGCGCAGCGCCCCGCCGGGCCCGCCGTGACGTTCGCCCAGTACCCCGACGAGCAGGCGGAGGCGTCGGCCATCGCCGCCCGGGTGGCCGCGCTGCACGCGGGCGGGGTGCCGCTCGGCCAGGTCGCGGTGCTGGTCCGGACCAACGCGCAGACGCTGCCGATGGAACAGGCCTTCGCCGCGCTCGGCCTGCCCTGCCAGCTGCGCGGGGCGGAACGCTTCTTCGACCGGCCCGAGGTGCGCCAGGCGGTCGGTCTGCTCCGGGCCGCGGCCAAGTCGGCAGGCGACGCCGAC
>DATCUG010000472.1:0-7894 GCA_036567525.1 Streptosporangiaceae bacterium
GGCCAGCCAGCCCGCCCGCGCGGCCGGCAGCCGCCGGGCCTGGACCACGCTGCGCCGCTACAAGCCGGAGATCCCGCCGTCGGTGCACACCGCGTTCCTGGCTTCGGCCAAAGTGCCGCTGCGCCGCGAGGAACCGCTCTACCGGGAGGTGGCCACGCACGCCGACATCCCGTGGAAGGTGCTGGCCGCGGCGGACTGGATGCAGTGCGGGGCACGCTCCGGGTACTCACCGGTGCACGGCGAGAAGCTGGGCGCGATCAACCCGGACGGCACCAGCTACACGACCCGGTCGGCCGGCCTCGAGCAGTGCGCCGACGATCTGCGCGACCTGGCCTGGTCGGTGTACCAGATCGACCTCACCGAGCGGCGGCCGCTGTCGGTCGGTGATCTGGCCAGCGTGTTCGCCGCGTTCCGGTGGGGGCGGCTGCTGGTGGTGCACCGCACGTCGGCGCTGGAATTCCCGTACTCAGTAGCCGGCCTGACCGTGCAGCACTTGCACATGCGCTGGCCGAAGATCGCAGAGCCGGACGCCCCGGACAAGCCTGGCACCCGGTTCCGGAAGCCGTTCGGCGCGGTGCCGATCGTCATCGGCCTCGGGTACCCGGCGGTCGTCTGAGCCCCATGTCCCAGGAAAGGTGAAGCCGATGCTCCGCTCGCTGCTCTTCGCGGCCGCCGCGTCACCCCGGCTCCAGCCGGGCCGCCCCGATGAGGTCAGATACCAGGCAGCTGACCCGGCCAGCGGGCCACCGCCACCGGGCGCCACCGGCTACCGGGACTACCCGGGCGGCCCGCGGCCCCCCCGGTTCCGCATCCGGCGTTCAGTCAAATGGGGGCTGGTGCTGGCCGCGGCAGTATTCATCTTCCGCCGGGCCATCGCCTCGGTGGTGCTCACCGCGCTGGCCGCCGCCCTGCACTTCCTCGGCCTCAACGTGCACCTGCCCAGCGTGCGGTTCGGCTGGCCGTGGCAGGCCATCACGGCCGGCACCACGACCAACACCGACCTGGGCCCGTGGGTGCTGCAGAAGATCGAGGGCATTTCCCGGCCCGCGCTGGGCCAGGCGAACTTTAGCTTCGTGTTCACGCACAAGGTGTCCAAGAGCATCGGCATCTGGCCGTGCTGGTACGCCAGCACGTTCTACGCCGTGGGTCACGCGTCGGCCACCGTCGACCTGAACCCCGGCCCAGCCTGGTGGAGCCAGGCCCAGGGGCACTACCGGCTCCAGGTGCTGAGCAGGCCGCGGGGCGGGCAGCCGGGGCAGGTGACGGTCACGATGATGCTGCCCGCCCCGCAACTCCCCCGCTCCGTGCACGACGTGACCATCGACAACCTCCCGTCCAAGCCGGTGGCCACCCAGCACAGCTGGACCTACCCGGGGTTCGGCTGTGGCGTGCTGGTCCGGCCCCAGTTCGCCCAGTCGGTGCTGTACGGACAGGCTCAGCAGATCGCGTTCTACAAGGCGACCCACGCGCCGCAGGTGACCGGCCCGCTCATCCGGAGCGCGGAGACCGAGGCCACCACGACGATCCGGGACAACTTCATCCAGCCCACGCTGAACGCGCTCGGCTACACGCTCAAGCAGTTCACCCTGCGCTGGACCACCGCACGGTAAGCAGCGGTCACGGTGTCGCCGGGACCGTCCCGGCCGGAGTCGTGGCCGGGACGGTGGCCGACGGGGTGACCGAGACGGTCGGGCTGGGCACCGCGGACGGACTGGCGCTGGCCGATCCGGTAGTCGGTGCCGGGGTGGCTGGGCCGGTCGTCTGGGCGGGCGCGCTGCTCCGGGACGGGGCCGGGGCGGGCGCGCTGGTGTGGCTGCCTTGCGCCGGGCCGACCAGGTTCGGCGGCTGAACGGGGTGGCGGGTCGGCGCCAGCATCAGGAACATGACCGCGGCGACCACGCCGAGCACGACGACCAGACCACCGGTGGCCGCACCGGCCGCCAGCGCGGTGCGGTCCCGGCGGTACTCGGTCCGCCTGCGCTCGCGCAGCCAGGACGGTAGCGCGGCCCGCTGCGCGGCCCAGCTGTTGACCGGCGCGGCCGCCATGCCGAGCGTGGGGAACAGCAGCAGCACAGCCAGCAGCGGCCCGCTGAGCTGGGTGGCTTTGGTCAGTGCGGCGATGATCCCGGCCAGGCCGAGCAGGGCTAGCGCCGTCTCGGCCCAGTTGGCCCGCAGCGTCTCCCACCACTTGGCCTGCTCGCTGGTCTTCGGGGTGCGCAGGAACGCGGCCTTGCGGGCGAACAGGCCCAGCACCGAGGCGCGGCTGACCACCAGCGACGTCGACTGCCAGATGAAGAAGGCGCCGAGCGCGTCGCGCCAGGAGGCCCCGGTGCCGCGGCGGAGCAGCGCGATCGCGCGCACCAGGCCCAGCCCGACCAGGACCGGCACGGTAGCCACCAGGAACGGGGTGAGCTTGCGGAACAGTTCGCCGCCACCGGTGGCCAGGTTCCACGCCCCGGCTAGCAGGAAGACCAGGAAGACGAGGCCGAGCAGGTCGCCGTACCACTGCAGGGCACCGGCCAGGTAGGACCAGCGCTGGGCGCTGGTCAGGTGGTTGTCCCGCGACTTCCGCCCGGGCAGCAGCGACCGCCAGTGCATCCGCATGATCTGGATCCCGCCGAAGCACCACCGGTACCGCTGGCCCTTCAGTCCCTCGAACGTCAGCGGCATGATGCCGCGGCCCCAGGTCTGGTCCATGTGCAGCCCATGCCAGCCGGCCCGGAGCAGGCGCAGCGACAGTTCGGCGTCCTCGGTGATGCACCACTCATCCCACCCGCCGAGTTGCTCCAGCGCGACCCGGCGGATCAGCCCCATCGTGCCGGCGAAGATGGCGCCGTCATGCTCGTTGCGGGCCGGCTGGGAGACGGCGAAGAAGTACTTGTAGGAGTAGTACAACCGCCGGTAGTAGGGCGCGCTCTGCCAATCGCGGTAGTCCTGCGGGCACTGGATGAATCCCACCCACGGCTCGACGAAGGCCGGCGCGCAGCCACGCAGGAAACCCGGCTCGATCTGGTAGTCGGAGTCGACCACGCCGATCACTTCGGCGGCTTCGTCGGTGAGCTCACGGAGCGCGTAGTTCAGCGCGCCGGACTTGTAGCCCGGCCAGTCGGCCAGGTGGGCGAACTTGACCCCGTGCGTGGCGCACCACGCCTCGACGGGCCGCCACAACCGCTCGTCGTCGGTGTTGTCGTCGATCAGGATGACCTCGTACCGGGGGTAGTCGAGGCGCACCAGCGCACGCAGCGTGTCGATGACCATGTCCGGCGGCTCGTTGTGCGCCGGGACATGCAGGCTGACGAACGGCAACTCGTCCTCGTCCGCCACCAGCCTGGTGGTCCGGCCGAGACGGCGGCGCCACTGCTCAGTCCCCAGCGCGTCGCAGATTTCCCACAGGTAGGCGCAGGACAGCAGGGCCGCGAACACCTCGAACAGCCAGAGCAGCACACCACCAGCCGTGCTGGCCAGCCCGAGACGGCTCTCGAACGTCCAGCGCAGCGCGAAGACCAGGTAGATGGCGAACAGGAACACGCTCGATGACCAGCACAGATGCGCGCGAGCGCGCCATCGCCTGGTGACCGGCAGCCAGATCAGGCTGGCCACCACGACCCCGGCCGCGCCGGCAATCAGATTGTGCTCGGTCGCGTGCAGCAGCAGGAGCACCGCGGCGGCCGCGGCGGCCAGCACGGCCGTGCCCATCAGGGCCAGCACGAGCCGGCGCGTGGCCGGCCAGGCGCCTTCGACATGGGCATGCTGCCGGGCGCCGGCGAACAGCCCGGCCGACCCCAGCGGCGCTGCCACGATCCCGGCCAAGAGCAGTGCGGCCAGCATGGTGCACTTCCTTGTCGTCGCGTTATGTGCCTTATGCCGGAAATCTCAGCTTCCCGTGGCCGGGCGGACTATGCATCGGGGCATCGGGTGTCAGCGCGAGCGCATACGATACGAGCACGTCTGGCGAGAAAGGACGCTATCGGTGAGCACTGAGGGCGGACCCGCCAATCTGGCCGACAGCCAGGACCCGGCCGGGCCTGATCCGGCGTCCTTTGATACCGGTGTCGCGCACCCGGCCCGGGTCTATAACTACTGGCTGGGCGGAAAGGACAACTACGAGGCGGACCGGGTGGCCGCCGAGCACGCTGTCGAGGCCAATCCGAACATTCTGCCGGGAGTGCGAGCCAACCGGGCGTTCCTCCGCCGCGCGGTGGAGTACCTGGCCGGCGAGGCCGGAATCCGGCAGTTCCTGGACATCGGCACCGGCCTGCCCACCGCGGAGAACACGCATGAGGTGGCCCAGGCGATCGCGCCGGACGCGCGGATCGTGTACGTGGACAACGACCCGATCGTGCTGGCCCACGCCCGGGCCCTGCTGACCAGCACGCCCGAGGGCGCCACCGCCTACGTGGAAGCGGACGTTCGGGACACCGGCACGATCCTGGCCGAGGCGGCCAAGGTGCTGGACTTCAGCCAGCCCATCGCGGTCATGTTCCTGATGATCCTGCAGTACATCCCGGACGAGGAGCAGCCGCAGCAGATCGTGGCCCGGCTGATGGACGCGCTGCCGCCGGGCAGCTACCTGGTTCACTCGGACACCACCGCGGACATCGACACCGAGCGGGTCGCCACCGCCACGGCACGGCTCAACGCGCGGCTCGGGCCCGCCCAGCTGCACCGCCGCACCCGCGATCAGGTCGCCGCCTACTTCACCGGCCTGGACATGGTGGAACCCGGGCTGGTCCTGCTGCCGGAATGGCGGGCACTGGCCAACCCGGCCCACGTGATCCCGTGCTACGCGGGTGTCGGCCGCAAGCCCTGACGAGCCAGACCTGCTGCGCCGCCACCGGGCGGCCAACTGTCGGCCGGCCAGGCTAATCTGCTGCCGGTTCGCGGACCGAGAGCGGACGTACGGGGAGGAGAGAGGCACGTGCCAGACGTAGCGTTGCGGCCGGTGGAAGACCGCGATCTGGACGCCTTGTTCGAGCAGATGCGTGACCCGGAAGCGGTCCGGATGGCGGCGTTCACCCCCGAGGATCCCAGCGACCGGGCCGCCTTCAACGCACACCAGGCGCGGGTGCGGGCGGCGCCGGACATCACGCACCGCGCGGTGACCTGCGACGGCCAGCTCGTCGGCAGCATCGCCAGCTTCGTCATCGACGGGCGGACCGAGATCACCTACTGGATCGACCGCGCCGTCTGGGGCCGGGGCATCGCGACCCAGGCGGTGGCACTGCTGCTCAGCCTGGTGCCGGACCGGCCGGTGTACGCCCGCGCGGCCAGCGACAACGCCGGCTCGCTGCGGGTGCTGCACAAGTGCGGCTTCACCGACATCGGGACCGAGATCGGGTTCGCCCGCGGGCGGAACGCGGAGATCGAGGAGACCATCCTGCGGCTGGACCGCTGACCGTCACCCGCGCCAAAGGGGGCGCGCCGCCGGCTGGACAGTGTAGGGGGAATGGGGAGGTGGGCGGGGAAGGAGCGAGGAACGAGCGACTGAGCGACGAGGGAAGCTCGGCGGGTCCAGCGCCCCCGGCGGCGCAAAGCTAACAGAGCCGGACCGCGCGGTGGTAACGGGCAGCCAGAACGCGTACCCGGGCGACCAGTTCGGGCGGCTCGCTGACGGTGAAGTCGGCGTCCAGCAGGCTCAGGTAGACAGCCAGGCCCTCGGCGCTGTCCGCCCCGCAGGCCAGCCTGCAGGACTGGTCATCGATCGCTTCGATGGTGACTCCCACCGCCGCCGGGAGGCGCTCGGCCAGCACGGCCGCGGGCAGGCGCACGGTGACCCGGGCCCGGAACCGGAACGCGGCCGCGGACACGCCACGGGCCACATAGGCAGCAACGTCGCCGCCCTCCGGCAAGTCGCGCGGCGTGAACCGGGGACCGGCCGGGGTGCGCGGCAGGATCCGGTCCACCCGGAACGTGCGCCAGTCGCCGCGGTCGGTGTCCCAGCCGAGCAGGTACCACTTCTGGCCCCAGGAGACCAGCCGGTGCGGCTCGACGGACCGGACGGAGCTGCGGCCATCGTGCGTCCGGTAGTCGATACGAAGCTGCTCATGGTCGCGGCACGCGCTGGCCAGCGTGGTCAGCACAACCGGGTCGACCGCGGGCGGCGGCGAGTCGGGCGGGACCGGCACGGTGTAGTCGGCAACCGCGCTGACCCGGCGGCGCAGCCGGGACGGCAGCACGTTTTCCAGCTTGACCAGCGCGCGGACCGAAGTTTCCTCGATGCCGGTGACCGGGCTGCGCGCGGCCGTGCGCAGCCCGACCGCGACGGCCACCGCTTCGTCGTCGTCGAGCAGCAGTGGCGGCATAACCGCCCCGGCGCCCAGCCGGTACCCGCCGTCGGTGCCCCGGGTGGCATGCACCGGGTAACCCAGGTCGCGTAGCCGGCCGATGTCCCGCCGCACGGTGCGCTCGGTCACCTCCAGCCGTTCGGCGAGGTCAGCACCGGACCAGTCGCGGCGGGCCTGCAGCAGCGAGAGCAGTTTCAGCAGCCGGGCCGACGTTTCCCACATAGCCAGCAGTCTGCCCGAACTTTAGGACAGAAGCTGTCCGGAATGATCCGTAGCGTGGCTGGCATGACGACATCAGCGCAGATCGAGCCGTTCCGTATCAACATCCCGCAGCATGACCTGGACGACCTGACCGCACGACTGGCCGCGACCCGCTGGCCGGACGAGGTGACCGGGGCCGGCACCAGCTACGGCATGCCGCTCGGCACCACCCGGCGGCTGGCTGAGCACTGGCGCACCGGCTACGACTGGCGCGTGCACGAGGCCCGGCTCAACGAGTTCCCGCAGTTCCGCACCACGATCGATGGGCAGACCATCCACTTCCTGCATGTCCGGTCGGCCGAGCCGGGCGCGCTGCCGCTGCTGCTGCTGCACGGCTGGCCGGGTTCGGTGCTGGAGTTCGCCCGGATGATCGGCCCGCTGACCGACCCGCGGGCGCACGGCGCTGACCCGTCGCGCGCGTTCCATGTCGTAGTGCCGTCGCTGCCCGGGTACGGGTTCTCCGGCCCTACGGCCGAGCCAGGCTGGGACAGCAGCCGGATGGCACTGGCGTTCGGCATGCTGATGGCCCGGCTGGGGTACCAGCGGTGGGGCGCCGTCGGTGGGGACGCGGGCGCCCTGGTGGGGCGCGAACTTGGCATCCTGGCGCCGGCCGGCCTGATCGGCGTGCACCTGATGCAGATCTTCGCCTTTCCGTCCGGCGACCCGGCCGAGCTGGCCGCGATGTCCGACGCGGACCGGCAGAGCCTGGCCGGGACGACCGCCGACTTCCAGAGCAAGGCCGGCTACCAGAAGATCCAGCAGACCCGGCCGCAGACGCTGGGCTACGGGCTGACCGACTCGCCCGCCGGCCAGCTGGCCTGGAACGCGGAGCTGTGGACCGGCTGGGGTGAGTACGCGGACTACCTCGATGTGGACACGTTCCTGACCCACGTGAGCATCTACTGGTTCACCCGGACGGCCGGCTCCAGCGCCCGGCACTACTTCGAGGACGCGCGCAGCGGGACCGGGTACCGCGACGAGCCGAACAAGACCCCGACCGCGGTCGCGGTGTTCCCGCAGGACTTCCGGACCATCCGGGCCTGCGCCCAGCGGGCCAACAACATCGTCCGCTACACCGAGTTCGACCGGGGCGGCCACTTCGCGTACACCACCGACCCGGATCTCGTCGTCGGCGACGTGCGCGAGTTCTTCGCCAGTCTCAGCTGACCATCATCACCTGCTGATCGTCAGCCGCCACGATCGTCAGCGCGGCTGACGATCAGCGTTTACTGACTATCAGCCGCGGCGGACGGCAAAGTTGTAGCAGCCGTAGCCCACGTTGCGCAGCTGCACCAGCGTGACGTCCGGCCGGGCCAGCAGCTCGCGGATCGCGGTCATCGCGTGCTGGC
>DATCUG010000473.1:0-9201 GCA_036567525.1 Streptosporangiaceae bacterium
CGCGGCGGCCCGCGTTCCCGCCCAGGCACGTGATCTCGACCAGGTCCTTCGGCTGCACGGCGGCCGCGCCCGGCACCACGGGCAGGTCGGCGGTCAGCACGGCCAGCTCGCTCGTGGTCCGCGCGGTCAGCGCCTTCTCCACGGGCCCGGCCAGCCGGAGCCGTAGCATCGGGTGATGGAGTTCAGCCGCGAGCTGCGCGACGCCGTGCTGGCCGGCGACATCACCGTCTCGATCCGGCTGTGGCAGCGGCCCCGGGTGCGGCAGGGCGGCCGGTACCCGGTCGGCCCGGGGCAGATCGAGGTGGACGCCATCGAACTGGTGCCGTTCGCCGCCATCACCCCCGACGACATCCGCCGCTCCGGTGAGCCGGACCGGGAAGCGCTGCGCCACCGGGCCGCGCACGCCGGCCCGATCGGCGACGACACCCTGGTCTACCGGGTCGAGTTCCACGCCGTAGCAGGCTGAGCGCCCGGCACCGCAGCCGGCCCGCAGCCGGCCCGGAGCCACCCGGGAGCCGGCCCGGCCAGGCGGAGACGGCTGGGTGCTAGCGTCGGTTCCGTGCCGGACGAACCCGCCGCCACGGAACCCGCCGACCCGCCGCTCACCGGGCCGGAGCGGGCCATGCTGGAGAGCTGGCTGGAGTTCCACCGCGCCACCCTGCTGGGCAAGTGCACCGGCCTGACCGACGAACAGCGCAAGCGCCGCCCGGTCGGCACCTCGCTGATGTCGCTGCACGGCCTGGTCCGGCACCTGTCCGACGTGGAACGCAACTGGTTCCAGCGCTGCCTGGAGCGGAACCCGGCGCTGCCCGACCTGTACTGGACCGAGGCCGGCGCGGACTCCGCCTGGTTCCCGCTGGACGGCGCCGACTGGGCCGCGGACCTGGCCGTGTGGCAGGCGGAGTGCGCGCAGAGCCGGCGCACCGCCGCCGCGCACGGGCTCGACGACACCGGCGCCGGGCTGCGTGGCGGCCGCCAGGTCGAGTGCTCGCTGCGCTGGGTCTACCAGCACATGATCGAGGAGTACGCCCGGCACAACGGCCACGCCGACCTGATCAGGGAGCTGGTCGCCCCGCCGCCGGGCCCGCCGCGGGCCAGCTGACCGGGTCAGCCGCCGATCCGCAGCGGCAGCGTGCGCGGCCCGCGGATCTGGCCGGTCGCCCAGGTCACGGCGGCCGGGTCGGCCAGGCTGAACTCCGGGATCCGGGCCAGCCAGGCCTGCAGCGCGACCCGGAGCTCCATCCGGGCCAGGTGCGAGCCGAGGCAGCGGTGAATGCCCAGGCCGAACGCGGCGTGCCGGTTCTCCGCCCGGTCGAGGATGACCTCGCCGGCCCGGTCGAACTGGGCCGGGTCACGGTTGGCGGCCGGGAACGACAGCAGGATCCAGTCGTCGGCCTTCATGTCCACGCCGCGCCAGTGCATGTCCTCGGTGACCAGCCGGGCCATGGTGACCGGCGCGTACGCGCGGAGCAGCTCCTCGATCGCGGTCGGCAGCAGTTCCGGCTCGGCCACCAGCCGGGCCCGGTCGGCTGGCGTCTTGGCCAGGTGCCACAGCGACGCGCCGATCGCGCTCCACGTGGTGTCGATGCCCGCTATGAGCAGCAGCGCCATGCTGCCGACCACGTGGTCCGGGTGGAGCTTCTGCCCGCCCAGCTCCACGTCGAGCAGATAGCTGGTCAGGTCGTCCCGCGGCCGGGCCAGGTGGTCGTCGACCTGCGCCAGCAGGTAGTCGAACAGCCGGCGCACCCGCTCGATGCGCTCGTCCGGCGGCAGGTTGACGCCTTCCAGCAGGTCGGTCACGAACTCACGGAACTGCGGCCCGTCCTCGGGCGGGAAGCCGAGCATGTCCGCGATGACGCGGACCGGGATGTGCTGCGCGTAATCCCGGGCCGCGTCCACCACGTCCCGGCCGTCGAACGCATCGATCAGCGAGTCGCAGAATGCCCGGGTGGCGGGTTCCAGCCGGCTGATCGCGGACCGGGTGAACGCGGGCAGCAGCAGTTTGCGCGCCTCGTGATGGAACGGCGGGTCGGACGAGATAGGCGGCGAGCCGCCGACCGGGGCCACCTCGCGCGGCGGCCGGGCGTTGTTCATGATGATGGCGCGGGAGGAGAACCGGTCGGTGTCGTAGGCGATGGCCGCGACGTCGGCGTAGCGCACCGGCAGCCAGCCGCCGCCGAACCGCCCGGTGTGCGCGATCGGGCAGCGCTGCCGCAGCTCGTCCTGGATCGGGTACGGATCGGCCGCCCATTCCGGCTCGAGGTGCGAGAAGTCGGTAGCCCAGTCAGACACCGGGCCGGTGATGATCTCGTTCCGGATGAACTCCGCGTCCTCCTCCGGGTCCCGGTACTCCGGGCCGAACCGGTTATCGACCGACATCTGAGGTCTCCTCGAGCAGGTCGATGGCCCGTTCCGGGCAGTTGGCCACGGCCAGCCGGGCCGCCTTCTGCTCGCCCGGCGGCACGATCCCGTCCCCGAGCACCTGCCCGTATCCCTCGTCGTCGTCGCCGAACAGGCCCGGGGCCAGGTCATAACAGCGGCCGTGCCCCTGGCAGCGCCCGGAGTCGATGTGCACCTTCACTGCACCACTCCCCTCGCCCAGACCACACCTTTTCAGACTTAACGCCAATGCCGCGCTGATCGCATCCTGCGTGCGCCGGGTCACCGGGGCAACCGTGGCTGGGGTCCGTGGTCAGCCTGCCTGCTTGCGCAGCTCACGGGCGATGACCATGCGCTGGATCTGGTTGGTGCCCTCGAAGATCTGCGGCACCTTGGCCTCGCGCAGATACCGCTCGACCGGGAAGTCACGGGTGTACCCGGCGCCGCCGAGCACCTGGACCGCGTCGGTGGTGACCTTCATGGCCATGTCGGTGGCGACCAGCTTGGCGATCGAGGCCTGGCGGCGGAACGGCAGCCCGCGGTCCCGGCGGCGGGCCGCCTCCAGGTAGGTGGCCCGGGCCGACTCCACCCCGGCGGCCATGTCGGCCAGCAGGAACTCCAGCCCCTGGAAGTCGATGATCGGCCGGCCGAACTGGATCCGCTGCCGGGCGTACTGGACCGCCTCGTCCAGCGCCGCCTGGGCCAGCCCGACCGCGCAGGCGGCGATGCCGAGCCGGCCCGAGTTGAGCGCGTCGAGGGCGATCTTCAGCCCGTCGCCCTCGGCGCCCATCCGGCGGCTGACCGGGATGCGGGCGCCGTCCAGCCGGAGCTGGGCGGTGGGCGAGCCGGTCAGCCCCATCTTGTGCTCCAGCGGCCCCGGGGCCAGGCCGGGAGTGGCCGCGTCGGCCAGCAGGCAGCTGATCCCGTGCGGGCCGTCCGGGCTGGTCCGCACCATCAGGGCATAGAAGTCGGCTACCCCGGCGTGGGTGATCCAGGCCTTGGTCCCGGTCACCTGGTAGCTGTCGCCGTCGCGCACCGCGCGGGTACGCAGCGCGGCCGCGTCCGACCCGGATTCCGGCTCGGACAGCGCGTAGCCGCCGAGCAGGTCCCCGGCCAGCAGGTCAGGCAGCAGCGCGGCGCGCTGCTCATCGGTGCCGAACGCGGCCAGCGGATAGCAGGACATGGTGTGCACCGACAGGCCGACCGCGACCGTCATCCACGCGGTGGCCAGTTCTTCCAGCACCTGGAGGTAGACCTCGTAGCTGAGCGCGCTGCCGCCCCACTGCTCCGGGTAGGGCAGGCCGAGCAGCCCGCTCTTGCCCAGCAGCCGGAACTTGTCCCGCGGGAACCGGCTGGCCGCCTCGTATTCGCTGGCTATCGGGGCCAGTTCCGCGGTGGCCAGGTCGCGGGTCAGGGCCAGCAGGTCCGCGGCTTCGGTGCTGGGCAGCATCCGCTCGGCCGGCATGTGGGCCTCCCTCCGCCTGGCTCCAGGCTATGCCGGATACGATGGCAGCAGGCGCGCCGGGAAGTCTGGTCGGCATGGTTTCTGCAGGCCGGTCAGGCAGGGGAAGCAAACGTGCGCAGCATCGAGATCGTCCTGGCCCTCGTCGCGCTGGGTGCGGTCGGCGCGGCGTTCGCCAACCGGCTGCGGGTCCCGTCCCCGTCGCTGCTGGTCCTGGCGGGCCTGATTGTCGGTTTGCTGCCCGGGGTCCCGGCGGTGCGGGTCAGCCCGGATGTGGTCAGTTTCGTGGTGTTGCCGCCGCTGCTGTGGGCGGCCACTGACGATCTGCCGTGGCGCGACTTGCGGGCGGTCTGGCGGCCGGTGATCGTGCTGGCGGTGGGCCTGGTGCTGGCCTCAGCCGGGGCGGTGGCAGGTGTGCTCACCTGGCTGACCGCGGTGCCGCTGTCGATGGCGTTCGTCCTGGGTGCGGTGCTGGCCAGCACGGATCCGGTCGCGGTCAGTGCGCTGGGCCGGCGGCTGTCACTGCCACCCCGCGTGCAGGCGCTGGTCCAGGGCGAGAGCCTGTTCAACGACGCCACCAGCCTGGTGCTGTTCCAGATCGCGGTGTCCTTCGCCGTCAGCGGCCCGGCCAGCCTGGGCCCGGGCGGTGCGCTGTGGCACGGCGCCGTGCAGTTCGTGCTGCTGGCTGGGGGCGGCGCGGTCGCTGGCGGGCTCATCGCCGCTGTGGTCGTGCTGGTGCGCAGCCGGATCACCGACCCGGTGCTGGAGTCGGTGGTCGCGCTGATCACGCCGTATGCGGCCTACGTGCTCGGCACCGCGCTGCACGTATCCGGGGTGACCGCGGTGATCGTGGCCGGGCTGGTCATCGGTGCGCGGCGGACCCGGATCACCACGGCGGCCACCCGGCTGCAGGTGCACGCGGTCTACCTGACGGTGATCTTCCTGCTGGAGAGCGTGGTGTTCAGCCTCATCGGCCTGGAACTGCCGACCCTGGTCAGCGACCTCGGGCAGGCGGGCCTGTGGCCGCTGGTGGCGCTCGCGATCGCCGCCACGCTGATCGTCACCCGGGTGCTGTGGGTGTTCCCGTTGTGGGCGGGCCGGCAGTGGCGCCAGGGCCGGCGCCGCCCGTCCTGGGCGGTCCCGGCCGTGGTCTCCTGGGCCGGTACCCGGGGCGTCGTGCCGCTGGCCGCGGCCTTGTCCATCCCGCTGACCACCGACAGCGGAGCGCCGCTGCCGGAACGCAACCTGCTGCTGGTGCTGGCGGTCACGGTCATCGTCATCTCGCTCATCGCGCAGGGCCTGACCCTCGAGCCGCTGGTCCGGCGCACCGCTGTCGGGCAGCCGGTGGCCAGTACCCAGCAGGAGGAGGCCGCGGCCCGGCTGCGGCTGGCCGAGGCAGGCCTGGCCCGCCTGGACGAACTGGCGGCCAGCGAAGAAGTCCCGGACGTGGAGATCGACCGGATACGCCGCGTCCTGAACACCCGGGTCGGGGATGCCCGGGCCCGGCTGCACGACGACGGCGGCGCCGGGCACGACGCCCGGTCCAGGCGGGATATCCACCGCGACGTGATCGCCGCGGAGAACGCCGAACTGGCCAGCTTGTACGCCGCGGGCGCGATCAGCGCAGCGTCCCGGCACCGGCTGCAGCGTGCCCTTGACCTGGAACTAGCCCGGCTCGGCAGCGAGCCAGAGTAACGGCTGGAACATCCCGCTGGGTGCGGCTGTGCCGTCATTTGCTAGCATAGGCTGACAGAATCATATAGAAATCATCGCACTATGCAAGGAATTGGTGGCGGGTGAGCCAGGACCCGGTGGATGAGGCAGTGCTGGACGCGGTGCTGACGGCGAGCCGGACGCTCATCGCGGTGGCCACCCAGTCCCTGGGGGCGGCGGCGGAGGAGACCACGATCGCGCAGTACCGGGCACTGGTGGTGCTGGCTTCCCGGGGTCCGCAGCGGCTGGTCGATCTGGCCGGGGCGCTGGAGGTAACCCCGTCGACGGCCGGGCGGATGGGTGACCGGCTGGTGCGCAAGGGGCTGATCCGGCGGCACCGCAGCCGTGCGGACCGCCGGTCGGTCCAGGTGTCGATCACCCCCGCCGGACGGCAGGTCGTCGATCAGGCCACCGCGCGCCGCCGCGAACTACTGACCCAGATCCTGAGCAGGCTGCCAGCCAGACGGCAGGCCGCGGTAGCCAGCGCGCTGGATGCGTTCGCCGCGGCGGCCGGCGAGGTGCCCGACCGGCTGTGGCCAGCCGCGGAACCGGAATCACCAGCCAGCACGCCAGCCGGGCCGGCCCGGGCGACCGCAGCGGGACGGAAATGACAGCCGACCCGGCGCCCGGGCGGGCACCGGCTCAGCCGTGGAAAGCCCGGGCGGCTGGCTGGCTGCGCGCCACCCGGGGTGTCTTGCTCGTCATCGCCGTGCTGGCCGGGGTGGGGGCTGGGCTGGGCGCGGTGGTGTTCCGCTACCTGATCTACGCCTTCACCTGGCTGTTCACCGGTCACACGCAGTTCGGCCAGGACGGCCACACCGGCAGCGCGCACCTGCCCTGGCTGGGACTGGCGTTCTTCGTCGTGGTCCCGGTCATCGGCGGGATCATCTACGGGCCGCTGATCTACCGGTACGCGCGCGAGGCCCGCGGCCACGGGGTGCCCGAGGTGATGCTGGCCGTGGCGGCGAACGGCGGCCGGATCCGGCCCCAGGTCAGCGTGGTCAAGGCGGTCGCGTCCGCGCTGTGCATCGGGACCGGCGGGTCGGTCGGCCGGGAGGGCCCGATCGTGCAGATCGGCTCCGCGCTGGCCGCCAGCTTCGGCCAGTGGGTACGGATGCCGGAAAACCGGATGCGGATCCTGGTCGCCTGCGGCGCCGCGGGCGGCATATCCGCCACCTTCAACGCGCCCATCACCGGCGTTTTCTTCGGCGTCGAGATCATCTTGCGGGAGTTCTCGATCGACGCCCTGTTCACCGTCATGCTGGCCGCGATGTTGGCCGACATCACTGCCATCCCATTCCTGGGCCACCAGCCGTTCCTGCACGGGCTGCCGCCGGGCATCGCGCTGCACCATCCGCGGAATTACCTGCTCGTGGGCGTGCTGGCGGTGCTGGCCGGCCTGATCGGCCTTTTGTTTAAGAACGTGGTCTACCGGATGGAAGACCTGTGGGACCGGGCCTGGCAGAACCGGCCCGACTGGGCCCGGCCCGCGATCGGGGGCATCGCGCTCGGGCTGGTGCTGCTGGCGCTGCCGCAGATGTACGGCGTTGGCTACCCGGTCATGTACCAGGCGGTGGCCGGCCACTATGTGCTGTGGTTCCTGCTCGCGCTGGCCGCCGGGAAGATCCTGGCCACCAGCCTGACGCTGGGCATCGGCGGCTCCGGCGGGGTGTTCGCACCGTCGCTGTTCATCGGCGCCACCTCCGGGATGGCCTTCGGCGAGATCGCCGGCCACCTGTTCGGCCCCGGCGCCGGGCAGCCCGCGCTGTACGCGGTAGTGGCCATGGGCGCGGTGTTCACCTCGGCCGCCCGCGCCCCGCTCACCTCGGTGGCCTCGGTGGTCGAGATGACCGGCGACTACGCGCTGACCCTGCCCGTCATGCTGGCCGTCGCCATCGCCACCGCCACCTCCAGAGCGGTCAGCTACGGCACCATCTACACCACCAAGCTGCTGCGCCGCGGCTACGACGTAGACCGGACCGCACCGTGGCGGGCCTTCGGCGACCTGACCGCCACCGACGCCATGCGCCCGTTCCCGGCCCCGCTGGCCGTCGCGGGCCGCCGGGATGGCCAGGCCAGCCGCACCCGTGGCGGTGCTGACGGCGCGGCCGCAACCCCGGCGCGGCTGCCCGGCACCGTCACCTTCCGCAGCGACCCGCACGCTGTCTACGCGGACGAGTCCCTGACCCAGACCCTGCGCCAGCTGGCCGTCTATGGCCGGGACGGGCTGCCGGTGCTGTCGCGCGACGGCGGCCAGGCGGCGGGCTGGATCACCAACGACAGCGTGCTGCGTGCCATCGCCCGCCAGATCGGCACCGCCCCGGCCCAGGCGGCTGCCCCGGCGGCCCGGGCCGGCCGGGAACCACCCACCCCACTTCCCGGCTACCAGGTACTGGAGATCACGATCGGCCCAGGCTCACCCAGCGTGGGCAAGGCCCTGGGCACCATCACCTGGCCCCGCGGCTACCTGCCGGTCTCCATCCTGCACGGCCGCCGCCTGCACGAACCCCACCCAGACCTGGTACTCGCCCCGGGTGACCGGATCAGCCTGCTGACCGGCGCCGCGTCCAGCTGACCGGCCCGCGGCCCCGGTTCCTCCATCGAATCACCACATGGCCGGCACGATGGCTGCACCGGCGCTGGCTTGGCTGTCGGTGAGTGGCCGGCCCCACCACGCCAGGAGCGCACATGCGTGTCGATTCAGATCGCCCAGCCAAGACGCTGGCCGTCCCCAGGCCAGCCGACCCCGGGGATCCGCACTGGCGGGTCCGGCTCGAATCGCGCTGGCGGGCTCGGCTGCTCGAGGTGACCGAGCTGTCGCTGGCCTACCATGACGCGGCCGCGGCGCCGGTGACCGGCCGCGCCCCGGACGGCGCCAGCCCGGTCAACGGGCAGCAGCTGCGCCGGCTGCTGAGCCGGGCGGTCACCGCCCGCCGGGCCCTGGCCGACACCGAGGAAGCCCTGGTCCGGCTGACCGCTGGCCGCTTCGGGCGGTGCGAGCACTGCACCGGGCCGATCCCGCCTGCCCAGCTGGCATTGGAGCCGGAAGCGCGGTACTGCCCGCGCTGCGCCCCCGCGGCCTGACTGACCGCCTGGCCGGACCCGGCTTCTTCATCTGCTCACCACATCAGCTGCATGGCCGCTGCACCGAGCCCGGGTTACCTGGCTGTGTCGCCCTGGTCCGCGCCCCCGATGAGCGGACCAGGGCGGCCCGCCCCTCGCTAGCCGTTTGGAGAAAAAATGACCGCCACCATCCCGGACCGCCTGGCCGTGCCGACCCAGACTCACCGCATCTTCGTCAAGGCCACCGCCGAGGAGGTCTGGGACGCGCTGACCAGGCCGGGCTGGACGCAGAAGTACGGCTTCCGCGCGGCAGTCCACTACGACCTCCGCCCCGGTGGCATCTACCTGGCCTTCGCCAGCACGCCGATGCGGATGCGCGGCGCCAGCGATGTGATCATCGACGGTGAGGTCATCGCCGTCGATCGCCCGCACCGGCTCGTCCAGTCCTGGCACGTGCTGTTCGACGACCTGGCTGCGGCCGAGACGGACACCCGGCTGACGTGGGAGATCGAGGAGAGCGACGCCGGCGTGACGGCGGTGACGGTCAGCCACGAACTGGACGGGGCGCCGCGCACCGCCGACCT
>DATCUG010000474.1:0-4324 GCA_036567525.1 Streptosporangiaceae bacterium
CCGGCGCCGCCGTGGCCGCGCTGGCTTTCACCGAGGGCTACAGCCGGGACTACCTGGGCATGCACTGGACCACCGACGTGCTGAGCGGATGGCTCTACGGCATCCTGCTGCTGGCGCTGTTCATCCTGGCCAGCCGGGTGATCCTGGGGCCGGCCCGGCCCCCGGCGCCGTCCGGGGCCGGAACCGGGACCGGGACCGGGGCCGAGACCGTGACCGGGACCGGGCCCGCCGCGGCACGGTCATGGCCGCTGGTGTCGGTGATCATCCCGACGCGTGGCCGGCCAGGGCCGGTCCGGGCGGCCATCAGCGCCGTGATGGCGCAGACGTACCCCGGCCCGATCGAGTGCCTGGTGGTGCATGACCAGGAGCCGCCCGACGATTCGCTGACCGCCCTGGCCACCGCTGATCGCCAGATCCGGATCCTGGCCAACCGGCGCACGCCGGGGCTGCCCGGCGCACGCAATTCCGGTCTGGCCGAGGCGGCCGGCCAGCTCATCGCCAGCTGCGACGACGATGACGTCTGGCATCCGGCCAAGCTGGCCGCGCAGGTGGAGCTGCTGACCAGGCAGCCCAGTCTGCTCGTCGTGGGGTCAGGTATCCGGCTCGTGCTGCCAGCCGGGCAGGCTATCGACTGGCCGGCCCGGGCGGACCGGATCAGCCACCCGATGCTGCTCCGCAACCGGGTCAAAGAGCTGCATTCCTCGACGCTGGTCGCGTGGCGGGACGCATACGCCAAGGCGGGATGGTACGACGAGCAAACGCCGCACGGCTACGCCGAGGATTACGACTGGATCCTGCGGGTGGCCCGGGTCGGCCGGATCGGGGCCGTCCGGGCCCCGCTGGCCGATATCGCCAAAGACCGGGGCTCGTGGTGGCCGGGGAATGCCGCGGTCACCGCGGCGGGCCTGGAGTACCTGCTGGCCAGGCACCCGGAACTCAGGAAATCGGCACGCGGCCACGCGCGCGTGCTCGGGCAGATCGCCTTTTCCCGGTCACTGCTCGGCCAGCGCGGGCGGGCACTGCGCTGTGCCGCGCTGGCCCTGGCCCGGTGGCCGGCCTCACCGCATGGCTACCTCGCGCTGGCGCACATTGTCACCGGTGTGGACCGCAAGCACGTGCTGCGGGCGGCCCGGCTGGCTGGCCGGGGGCTGGCCTAGACCGGTGCGGGACAACACGAGGGGAACTGACGATGTCGGTACGCAAAGCGGCACCCGAGCCGGTCCGGCGGGCCGGCCGCCGCGCATATCTGGAGGTCGGCCGGGCCACGGCGGCACTGCGGCTGACGCCGGCCTTCATTCTGATCGGCGCCCAGCGGTGCGGCACCACCTCGCTGTTCCGGGCGCTGCTGGCCCACCCGCAGGTGGTCCGGCCGGCTTTCCATAAGGGGATCAACTTCTTCGACCTGAATTATCACCGCGGCCTGACCTGGTACCGCGGGCACTTCCCGCTGGCCCAGGTGGCCCAGGCGGCCACGGCGCGGCACGGCGGCCCGGTGTCGTTCGAGGCCAGCGGCTACTACCTGTACCACCCGTTCGCGATGGAGCGGCTGGCCCGCGACCTGCCGGGCACGAAGCTCGTGGTCATGCTGCGCGATCCGGTGGCCCGGGCTTTCTCGGCCTATAAGCACGAGTACGCGCGCGGGTATGAATGGGAGACCTTCCCGACGGCACTCGATCTGGAGGACGAGCGGCTGGCCGGCGAGATCGACCGGATGCGTGACGATCCGGCCTACGAAAGCTTTACCCACCGGCATCATTCGTATACTCACCGCGGTCACTACGCCGACCAGCTCGAGCGGGTCTTCAGCCTGGTTCCCCGAGCCCAGGTGCACGTGCTGGACAGCGACGCGTTTTTCGCCCGGCCGGCCCAGGAATACCAGCGGCTGACCGGGTTCCTGGGACTGCGGCCGTACCAGCCGGCCAGCTTCGGCCAGCACAACGCGCGGCCGGGCGCCGCGCTCGATCCCGGCCTCCGGCGCCGCCTCGACGACCACTTCGCACCGCACAACCAGCGCCTGGCGGCGCTGCTGAACTGGGGGCCGCCATGGCCGCGCTGACCGACGCGGCCGGCGTCGCCGCCAGCCGGGAAGCCTACCTGTGGGAAACGCTGGGCGTGCTGTGGCCGGAGCCGGCCCAGATCGAGCGGCGCGGCCGGGCGGTGGACGCGGCCAGCCCGCACGCTGAACTGCCCGGGCAGGCCGAGTTCCTCGTGCTGCCCAGCGCGGAACGCGCGGCCCTGCTGCTGCCCCGCCGGCCGCGCCGGGCCGCGGCCGCGGCCCTGCGGCATTACAAAGCCTCGGCCGCCGGGACCCGGCGGCTGGTATTCCGCGCCCTCGGCCTGGCGGCGCGGGCTGGGCTGGCCGATGTGCTGCCGGACCGGGTCACGATCGGCACCGTGCGGCCGGGGCCCGAGGCGGACGTGGTGTCGTACCTCCGCGAAGCGCTGGGCCAGGACCTTGTGGTGAGCCTGCGCATCAGCGCCCCGCGGGCCAACCGCAAACCGGTCCTGCAACTGCTCAGCCCGCGGGGTGAGATTCTCGGGTTCGCGAAGGTGGGCGTGACCGACCTGACCGGAGGCCTGGTCCGCGCCGAGGCGGCCGCGCTGCGCAGGCTCGCTGCGGCCCCCCTGGCCCGGGTGGCGGTGCCCCGGCTGCTGCACCACGGGCAGTGGCGCGGGCATGAGGTACTGGTCCAGGCGCCGTTGTCGGGCTCCGGCCGGCCCGGCCGCCAGGCCGGGCTGACCTCGGCCATGGCCGAGGTGGCGGCCGTGGCGGGCCTGACCACCCAGACCCTTGGCGGCAGCGGCTACGGGCGCGGGCTGCGCGCCCGCCTGGAAGCCTGCCTGCCCAGTGAGCCAGCCCGGGAACTGCTGCAGGTGCTGGCCAATCTGGAAACCAGGGCGGCCGGCACCAGCCTGGTGTTCGGGGCCTGGCACGGTGACTGGACGCCGTGGAACATGACGTTTTCGGCCGGGCGGGCGCTGGTCTGGGACTGGGAGCGGTTTGCGGTCGGCGTCCCGGTGGGCTATGACGCGCTGCACTACCAGGTGCAGGCGGCGGTAGCCGGGAACCCGGCCGGGGCGCAGGCGGCGGCCGAGGTGGCGCTGTTCACCGCCCCCATGACGCTCGCCCCGCTCGGGGTGGGGCGGGGGGTGGCTGGCCTGGTCGCGGCCCTGTACCTGATCGAGATCGCGGCCCGCTACCTGCAGGACCAGGCCGCCGAGGCCGGGGCCCGGCTGGGTGACGTGCAAAGCTGGCTGCTTCCCCCACTGGCCAGCTACGCCGGACGGTTCCAGGCCACGGCCGGCCACGAGGGAGAGGTGGCCTAGCCCGGCCCAGCCCGGCCCAGCCCGGGCTTAGCCCCGGCGCACCGGCAGGCCCCGCGGATTGAAGTACCGGTCGTCCGCGATGGCCCGGAACACGGCCAGCGGCCCGGCGCTCAGGCCGTAACGCGTCTGCGGCGCCGGGCCGACGGCATCCGAATCGAAGTAGACCAGCGCCTTGATCTGCGGATGGCGCAGCACGGTCTGCTCGGCGCCGCGCAGCCACGCGGCGCGGTCCGGCGCGCCGTAACTCTGCGGAACCCCGAATTCGCCGATCATGACCGGCTTGGGGTGGCGCGCCGCCCAGGCCAGGAACGGGCGGACCACGTCCGTGAACGACCGCCGCGGCCCGGGCTGGGGGTAGGCGTCCGCGCAGATCCAGTTCACGTCGCCGTCGCCCGGGAAATAGGCCTGGGCGGTCCCGTCGGCGAAACCACGGGCCGTCGGGCACCACACCCAGGCCACGTTGGTCACGTGCTGCCTGGCGAAGATGAGCCGGATGTGCTTCCAGGCCGCGATGTAGTCAGCGGGCGAGCCGACCATGGCCCGCAGGTTCGGCCGGTCCATCTCCCAGCGCCACTCCAGGAACACGGGCCGGCCGAGGGCCTTCAGCTCACGGGCGCGCTGCCGGATCGAGGCGTCCCGGGTCCCGGCGGCGATGGCGCGGCTGTCGTTCAGCGCCCAGGAGATCAGCAGGGTGCTGCCCTGGCGCACGAAGGCGCGGTCGCTGCTGGTCGGGAACGCCGCGTCTGGGCGCAGATAGACGTGCACGATATCGAGGCGCCGGCCGATCTCCTGCTGCAGTGCGTCGACGGCGCCGATGTGGCCGTGCTGGCCGTACATGGCCGGGTCGACCCACGCTCCGACGTACGCGCCCCGGACCGGGGCCGGGACCGGGGTTTGGGACGTGATAGGCGGCGGCCCGGGCGGCGAGCCTGCCCGGGGCGGGCCGCCGGGCTGGCCCGGCCGGACACTGAGGGCCACCGCGGCGGCCGCCGCGAGC
>DATCUG010000475.1:0-12380 GCA_036567525.1 Streptosporangiaceae bacterium
CCGGTCCGGGTCCCGGGCGGCCACCGCGCTGACCGTCACCCCGGGCAGCTGGCGGGCCGGCTTGATCAGCGCGGCCGGGGTGATCCGCGCGGCGCCCAGTGTGCCGATCCGCAACCGGTCCATGGGGTCAGCCTGCCCGGCGGCCCGCCACCGCGTACAGCGCGATGCCCGCCGCCACGCCGGCGTTCAGCGACTCGGCCTGGGCCGCGATCGGGATGCGGACCAGCACGTCGCACCGCTGCGCGATGAGCCGGGACAGCCCGTGCCCCTCCGAGCCCACGACCAGCACCAGCGGCCCGTCGGCCAGGCCGAGCTCGTCCAGCCGGGCCGGCCCCTGCCCGTCCAGGCCGGCCACGAACAGGCCCGCCTCCTGGTAGCTGGCCAGCGCCTGGGCCAGGTTGGAGGCCCGGGCCACCGGCACCCGGGCCAGCGCCCCGGCGGACGCCTTCCACGCACCCGCGCTCACCGGCGCGCTGCGCCGGGCCGGCACCAGCACGCCATGCCCGCCGAACGCCGCCACCGAGCGGGTGATCGCGCCCAGGTTCCGCGGGTCGGTGACCGAGTCCAGCGCGACGATCAGCGGCGGCTCGCCCCGCTGCCGCGCCCGGTCCAGCAGGTCGGCCGGGTGCGCGTAGTCGTAGGGCCGGATCTTCAGCGCCAGTCCCTGGTGCACCGCGCCGCCGGTCAGCCGGTCCAGTTCCGGCCGGCCCGCCTCGACGAGCGGGATCCCGGCGTCCGCGGCCAGCCGGATCGCCTCGGTCACCCGCTGGTCGGCGTCCAGCCGCGGGCTGGCGTACAGCGCGCTGGCCGGCACCCGCGCCCGCAGCGATTCCAGCACCGGATTACGCCCGGCCACCACTTCCGGCGCGTCCCCCGCGCCTCTGGCCCGCTCCGGTGCGGTTTCTTCTGCCGAACGCCCGCGCGTGCCCCGGGCCGTCCCGCCGGCCCGGCCGCCACTGGCCGCCCGGGCCGCCTGGGCGGCGGCACGCCGCTGGGCCGGATGCCCGGTCCGCATGTGCGCGGGCGGCGTCGGCCCCTTGCCTTCCAGCCGCTTCTTGCCGTAACCGCCGGTCCCCGGCCTGGGCTTGCCCGACTTGGTCCGGCCGCCCTTGCCGGACCGGGGCGTCCCGCCGCCGGATCCGGTGGTCACCGCTTCAGCTCCCAGCGCGGGCCCTGCGGGGTGTCCTCGATGAGCACGCCCGCGTCCCGCAGCGAGTCGCGGATCGCGTCCGCGGCCGCGTAGTCCTTGCGTTCCCGGGCCGCCTGCCGCTGCGCCAGCGCCACCCCGACCAGCGCGTCCACCACGGCGTGCAGGTCGTCGCCCGGCCCGGCGGTGGCCCACGGCTCGGCCAGCGGGTCGAGGCCGAGCACGCCGAGCATGGCGCGTACCTCGGCCAGCCGGGTCTCGGTCGCGGCGATGTCCCCGGCAGCCAGCGCGTTGTTGCCGGCCCGGACCGTCTCGTGCAGCACGGCCAGGGCCTGCGGGATGCCGAGGTCGTCGTCCAGCGCGTCGGCGAACGCGGCCGGCACCAGGGTAAGCGTAGGTGCGTCGGCGTCCTCCGGGCCGCCCGCCGCCGCGGCCCCGGCCAGCGCGCCGGCCAGCGCGGCGGGCTCGTCGCCGGGTTCATTGACCGGGCCAACCGCCTCGGTGGCCCGGGTGACGAAGTTCTCGATCCGCCGGTAGGCGGCCACCGCCTCGTCCAGCGCCTCGGTGGAGTACTCGATGCCGGACCGGTAGTGCGCCTGGCCCAGGTAGTAGCGCAGCTCGACCGGCCGGACCTGGGTCACCATGGCCTCGACCAGCAGCGAGTTGCCGAGTGACTTGCTCATCTTCTCGCCGGCCACCCCGACCAGGCCGTTGTGCAGCCAATAGCGGGCGAAGCCGTCGCCGGCCGACCGGGACTGGGCGATCTCGTTCTCGTGGTGCGGGAAGATCAGGTCGAGCCCGCCGCCGTGGATGTCGAACGTGGCGCCCAGGTACTTGGTGGCCATGGCCGAGCATTCCAGGTGCCAGCCGGGCCGGCCGGGCCCCCACGGCGTATCCCAGGACGGCTCGCCGGGCTTGGCCCCCTTCCACAGCGCGAAGTCGCGGGGATCCCGCTTGGCGTCGTTGGTCTCGGTGTCGTCGGCCGCCCGCATGTGCTCGAGCCGCTGCCCGGACAGCGCGCCGTACTCCTTGTAGGAGCGCACGTCGAAGTAGACGCCGCCGTCGGCCGGATAGGCGTGGCCGCCGTCGATCAGCCGGTGCATCAGGGTGATCATCTCGGGCACGTGCCCGGTGGCCCGCGGTTCCACATCGGGCGGCACGCAGCCCAGCACCTCATACGCCCGGCTGAACGCCCGCTCGTTCCGCTGGCTCACCAGCCACCACGGGACGCCTTCGCCGGCCGCCACCCGGATGATCTTGTCATCGATGTCCGTGACGTTCCGGCAGAACGTGACCTGGTACCCGCTGGCCCGCAGCCACCGGGTGAGCAGGTCGAATACCACACCGGACCTGATGTGGCCAATGTGCGGCGGGGCCTGCACGGTGGCGCCACACAGGTACAGCGACACCTGTCCGGGAATGACCGGGCTGAACTCGCGCACCGAGCGCGCGGCGGTGTCGTAAAGGCGTAGCGTCACGCAGCAAGGTTACCGGGACCAGGCGGTGACCCTGCATTCTTATACCCATGCTGATTCGGGACGCCACCGCCGCGGACTGGCCGGGCATCTGGGCCTTCATGAGCCGCATCGTGGCCGCGGGTGACACGTTCTGCTGGGACACCGACACCAGTTCCGAGCAGGCCCAGGCCATGTGGCTGCATGAGCCGCCGGGGGCGACCGTGGTCGCCGTCGATCAGGACGGCACCATCCTGGGCACCGCGGAAATGCACCGGAACCAGGGCGGCGGCGGCGCGCACGTGGCCAACGCGGGCTTCATGGTCAGCCCGGAGCACGGTGGTCGCGGTGTCGGGCGGGCGCTGGCCGAGCACATCCTGGACCGGGCCCGGGCCTACGGCTACCCGGCCATGCAGTTCAACGCGGTGGTGTCGACCAACACCGGGGCCATCGCGCTGTGGCGCTCGCTCGGCTTCGAGGTGCTGGCCACCGTGCCGGACGGCTTCCGGCACCCCACTGAGGGTTACGTCGGGCTGCACATTATGTACCGGAAGTTGTAAAGCAACACGCCCGGGAGCTGCCCTGCATGGAATTTCCGCCAGTCACGGGGCCATCGGGCATATCGTTTTTCCGTTAACAGGAAGGACGACGTAGGTTCGATGAACGACCGACCCGCGTCCGGACCGCGGAGTCCTGATCCGTTCCCCGCACTCCGGGTGGCCGCGCTGATCGCCGCCATCCTGGGCATGCTCGTCCTGGCGGCGGCCGCGTTCGTGCTGTCCTATCCCGGCATCCACCAGCTAGCCCGGACCGCGGGCATGTCGGTCACCCTGGCCCGGGTGTTCCCGGTCATCTTCGACGCGCTGCTGGTCGTGGCCATCGCCTCGGTGCTGTCGCTGCACGGCGCGGGCTGGTGGCGGCGCGGCTACTCGTGGCTCATCACGCTGCTGCTGCTGGCCGCGATGGCGGCGGGCGGCGTGCTGCACGCGGTGCACCCGCAGATCCCGCACCGGCCCGCCGCGGTGACCGCGGCCGTGCTGCCCTGGGCGCTGCTGCTGATCGCGTTCAGCCTGCTGCTGTCGATGCTGCGCCAGTTCCGCCAGGCCCGGCTGGGCCCACCTGCCGGGCCGGCCGCGGCTGGGCCGGCGGCTGTCCCGGTCCCGGCCGAGCCCCGGACCGGGCTGGACAGCCTGTTCGGCCCCGCGACCACCCGGATCATCCCGGCCCAGCCCAGACCAGACCGGGCGGCGCCTGATCAGCCGGCCAGCACCCAGGCCACCGGCGCGACTTCGGCCGTCCCGAAGTCCACCGTCACTCCCCGAGCCGGCAGCCCAGCGGCCAGCACTTCCGGCGGCCCATCCCGGCCCGACAGTCGGCCGGCCAGCGCAGCCCCAGCCGACACCAAGACTGCCGACGCATCCCCGCCCGGCACTCAGCCGGCCAGCGCAACCTCGGCCGGCACCCAGGCCGGCGGCACCGCGTCGGCCGTGACCAAGCCAGCGGACCGCACCACGCCCACCGGCACCGGCTGGGCCGGCCTGAGCCACCGGGACGCGGACCATCAGGACGTTGCCGGGACCAGCAACGGGGCGGCCGGGCAGACATCCGCAGCCACCGGCTCCGCCGGCATCGAGCCAGCCGGCAGCGCACCGGCGGGCAGCGGTGCGGCAGACCGGCCAGCCGGCGGTACCGAAGCCGAGTCCGAGCCCGACGGCGCCGCACCCAGTGTCCCCGAACCCACCGACAGTCAGCCCGCTGACACGGGCGCGGACCGGGCGGACCGCCCGGACGAGCCGCCGGCCAGCCCGGGCGCGGGCCCCATCCGGGTGCCGCAGCAGCCGATGCGGGCCCCGGTGCCCGCGCCATCGCCGCACTTCGACCGGCTGCGCAGCACGCCCACCCCGCCCGAGGACGACCCCGACTCCGAGGCCTGAGCCACAACCTCACCACCGGGTGACGCCGGCCTGCCGGGACGGCAGCTTAGGCTGAACAGGACCCAGCCCCCAGCCTGAGGATGCGCCGATGCCGAACACGTCCGAACTCGTCGAGGTGACCTCGGAGGCCGAGCTGCGTGCGCTGTTCGGCGGGCCAAACCGGCGGGCGGCCACCAAGGTCCGCCCGGTCCTGCACGAGCGGGACAAGGAGTGGCTGGCCGCGTCGCCGTTCTGCCTGATCGCGACGTCCGCCGCCGACGGCAGCTGCGATGTGTCACCGAAAGGCGACCCGGCGGGCTTCGCCCGGCCCCTGGACGACACGACGATCGCGATCCCGGACCGGGCCGGGAACCACCGCTTCGACGGGTTCCTGAACATCCTCAGCAAACCCCAGATTGGGCTGCTGTTCCTGGTGCCGGGACGGCCAGACACGCTGCGCATCAACGGGCGGGCCCGGCTGATCCGCGACGCGCCGTTCTTCGACGACATGATCGTCCGGGGCAGCCGCCCCGAGCTGGCCCTGCTGGTCGAGATCGACGAGGTGTTCTACCACTGCCCCAAGGCGTTCCTGCGGTCCAAGCTGTGGGACCCCGGCACCTGGCACCCCCAGGCGGTGCCCTCCACCGCCCAGATCGTCAAGAGCGTGCAGGCGGACATCGAGGAGACGGTGGCGGACCTGGAGCGGCACTACGGCCCGGGCTACCTGCAGGGCCTGTACCCGCACTAGTCCAGCCCGGGCTGCCGGGCGAAATGGCCGGCCGCGAACTCGCGGAACTGCCGGGCGGCGGTAGATAGGTACGCGTCCCGGCGCCAGGCGATGCTCAGCGTGCGCTGGCAGTCCGGTGCATCCAGGTGGAGCCAGCCGAGCGGCGGACGGGCGGTCTGCCGGGCCATGGCCGGCAGCAGCCCGATCCCGACACCGGCGCTGATCAGACCGCGGATGGCATACGGTTCGTCGCCTTCGCAGGCGATGACGGGCGGGCGGCCCAGCCCGGCGAACAGCCGGTCGGTGAGGGCGCGCTGCCAGTAGCCGGGCCGGGTGGTGACAAACGGCTCATCGGCCAGGTCCGCCACCCCGGCCCGGCGGCGCGCGGCCAGCCGGTGCGACCGGGGCACGCCGAGCAGCACCTCCTCGGTCAGCAGGTCGGTGGCCTCGACCGATGCTCCCGGTAGCGGCTGGGACGCCAGGCACAGGTCGACCTGGCCCGCCTGCAGCTGGGCGGCCATCACCGGTGCCGGGGACTGATAGAGCCGGAAGCTCACCTCGGGGTGGCTGGCCAGGAAGCTGGCCGTCAGGCCGGTGACCGTGCGCAGCGTCTCGGCGGCCAGGGCCACGCTGCCCCGGGCCAGGCCAGCCGCGTCGCCGAGTTCCTGACGGCCCTGGTCCAGCTCGCTGAGCGCACGGCTGACCCGGGCCAGGAAGGCGGCGCCGAAGCGGTTCAGGGCCACCCGGCGGCCGCGCCGCTCGAACAGCGGAACGCCGAGTTCGGCCTCCAGCCGGGCGATCGAGCGGCTCAGCGCGGGCTGCGCTACCCGCAGCTCGCCGGCCGCCCGGCTGACGTGCTCATGCCGGGCCACGGCCTGGAAGTAGCGCAGCTGGAGCAGGTCCATATTCCAATCCAGTCATGAAGATATGCAGAAATTGGTCTTGGACAGCATAAGACGGCGTTCCTAGCGTGGTCTCATGACCAGCTCGCCGCGGGCGCTGCGGGCCGTGCTGGTGTTCCTCGCGGTGGAGTCCACCGCGGTGGCCAGCCTCGGTACCCCGCTGCTGCCCACCATTCAGCGCGCGGACCACGTGTCGCTGGCCGCGTCGCAGTGGGCGCTGACCATCTCGCTGCTGGCCGGGGCGGTGCTCACCCCGGTGCTGGGCCGGCTGGGCGACGGGCGGGCCCGCCGCCCGGTCACCCTGGGCGCCGTGGCCGTGATGCTGGCTGGCTGCGTGCTGTCCGCCCTGCCCGCCGGGTTCGCCGTGTTCCTGCTCGGCCGGGCCCTGCAGGGTGCGGGGTTCGGCCTGGTCCCGCTGGCCACCGCGATCGCCCGCGATGACCTGCCCGCCGGCCAGGCCGGCCCGGCCATCGCGCTGATCGGTGTCACCACCGCCGCCGGGATTGGTATCGGGTACCCGCTGGTCGGGCTGCTCGCGCAGTATCTGGGGGTCGGTGCGCCATTCTGGCTGGTGGCTGTGCTCAGCGCGATGGCCCTGATCGCGGCCGCGGTGGTGCTGCCGCCGAGCCCGCGCCGTCCGGCGCACGTCGACCTGGCCGGTGCCGTCCTGCTCGCGCTGGGCATCGCGGGCCTGTTGCTGGTGCTGGCCCAGGGACCGGTCTGGGGCTGGCTGAGCCTGGTCAGCGTGGCCACGGGTGGGCTGTCGCTGGCTCTGCTGGCCGGCTGGGCGGCCGTCGAGCTCAGGTCCCGGCATCCGGTGGTCGACCTGCGGCTGCTCCGCCGCCGGCCGGTGCTGGCGGCCAACGTGACCGCGTTCCTGGTCGCCATCGGCTTCTACCCGCTGGGCCCGCTGGTCGTGCGTTACGTGCAGACGCCGCCGGCCGCGGGGTACGGCTTCGGCGCGCCCGTCGTCGTCGCCGGGCTGATGCTCACCCCGTTCTCGCTGGCCAGTTTCGCCGCCGCCCGGGTGGCCCGGCCGCTGGCCCGGCGCGGTTCGGCCGAGCTGGTCGTGGCGGGCAGCTGTGTGCTGCTGATCGCGTCCCTGGTCCTGTTCGGCCTGGCGCGCAGCTCGTACTGGCAGCTCGTGCTGGCCATGACGCTCGACGGGTTCGGTGTCGGCTGCGTGTACGCGGTCAACCCGCTGCAGATCACCAGCGGCGTACCCGCTCACGAGACGGGTAGCGCGATCAGTTTCTACCAGCTGGCCCGGACCGTGGCCTACGCGGTAGGCAGCGCGCTCAGCGGCACCGTGCTAGCGCTGTCCATCCCACCCGGCCAGCCGTACCCGGCAGCTGCGGGTTACGGCGCGGCCGCGCTGGTGTGCACGGCTGTGCTGGTCGCGGCGCTGCTGGCCAGCAGGCTGTTCGCGGTCCGGCCGGCTAACCAGTGGACGGCGGCGGAGCCGCGAAGACCAGCGCGGTGGCGATGGCGGCCAGGCCCTCGCCGCGGCCGGTCAGCCCCAGGCCGTCGGTGGTGGTGCCGGCCAGGCTGACCGGGACGCCGCCGAGCGCCTCGGACAGCACCTTCTCCGCCTCGGCCCGGCGCGGGGCCAGCTTGGGCCGCTCGCCGATGACCTGGACGGCGACGTTCCCGATCACGAATCCCGCGCCGGTCACCAGGTCGGCCGTGGCGCGCAGCAACACGGCACCGGCCGCGCCCGCCCACCTGGCCTCGGACGTGCCAAAATTGGCACCAAGATCACCGAGCCCAGCCGCGGACAGCAAGGCGTCACACGCCGCATGGGCCACCACGTCGCCATCGCTGTGCCCGCTCAGCCCCCGCTCACCTGGCCAGAGCAATCCAGCCAGATGCAGCGGGCGGCCAGGGTCAAACGGATGGACGTCTGTGCCGACCCCTACCCGGGGCAGTGCACCGGCCACCTGTGGTCAGGAGGCGAGGATCTCGTCGAGCAGCGCCTCTGCCTTGTCCTCGTTGGTCTTCTCGGCGAGGGCAAGCTCGCTCACCAGGATCTGCCGGGCCTTGGCCAGCATGCGCTTCTCGCCGGCCGACAGACCGCGCTCGCGGTCCCTGCGCCACAGATCGCGGACAACCTCGGCTACCTTGTTCACATCGCCGGAAGCGAGCTTCTCAAGGTTGGCCTTGTACCGCCGTGACCAGTTGGTCGGTTCCTCGGTGTGCGGGGCGCGCAGCACCTCGAACACCCTCTCCAGTCCTTCCTGCCCGACAACGTCCCGCACGCCTACCAGCTCGGCGTTGTCCGCCGGAACGCGTACGGTCAGGTCACCCTTGTCGACCTTGAGGACCAGGTACGTCTTGTCCTGGCCCTTGATCGAACGGGTCTCGATCTCCTCGATGCGAGCAGCCCCATGGTGGGGGTAGACGACCGTGTCGCCGACCTTAAAAGTCATGTGGCACATACCCCTTCCGCTAAGGCAATCTTAGCACGACCAACGGGGCACCCGACCTGACGTTAACGATAAACGTGCAGGTCAGTACGCCTTTTCAAGCCTCCCAAAGCGCCTCGCGGGGTGTGTCGGCCGGGCCGCTGACCTGCCGGTCATGGCCGCCGGATACGCGGAAACCCGGCTGATTTAGCCCAGATATCCCGCTCAGACCCGGTCTGCGCACACTCACACCTGGGCGAATCTGGTTGCGCGCAACAGTGCCGCCAGCGGGGGCGCAGGCACATACTGGGAGAGCAACGAGGCCGCGCACGCCGGAGAAGATGCTCGTGAGCAGAGGTGGGGAACCGGAGCGGGACGACTACGGCCTGCCCCCGGTCGACATCGAGATCCCTGACGATGCCAGGGAGCTTGACCACGATGTCCAGGCCTATCACCGCGAGCTGCGGGCCCTGCGCAGACAGCGGCTGCTCCGGCGGCTGGCCGGCCCGATCGCCCGGGACGGGATGGTGCTCCCCTTGCTGGCCAGCTGCCTGGCGCTGACGCTGCTGGCCGGGACGCTGCTCACCATGTTCACCACCCGGCGCGCCGATGCTCCCCTCACCCAGGCGCAGGCCCCGACCACCCCGCAGTCGGCCAGCCCCGGCGTGGGCCAGGTTGGCGGCCCGCTGCCCGCCAGCACCGTGCGGGCCGACCGCAGACCCCTCGAGCTGAGCACGATACGCACCGCGGTGCTCGCGCTGGTCCCACCCGGCTGCCACTGCGCCACCGCGGCCAAACAGGTCAGCAGCCAGGCCAGCGCGGCGGACGTCGAGGTCTACCTGATCGCGGTGGGCCCGTCCCTCAGCCAGGTCAAGGCGATGGCCCAAGCCCGTGGAAACGCACCGGTCACGATCCACGTGGCCAGCGACACTGATGGCGCGCTCAACCGCGCGTACCGGCCGGACCGGCTGACCGTCGTCCTGGTCGACCGGGTTGGCTCGGTCCGCGTCATACAGAAGAACCTCCGGACTCCCGTCCAGCTCGGCGACAGCCTGCAGTTGCTGGGCAGCAGCGCACCGCAGACCCTGGACCGGCCCGCATCCCCGGTGCTGGCCGCGAGTCAGGCCAGCTAGCCGGGGCACCTGGCCCAGGCGCCAGGACGGCCGGGCCACGCCAGGGCCGGCCGTCCCGGCCGGGCCGGATGCCGATACGCTGTCCCGCGTCCCCAGCTACCGACCCGAATCCTGAGGAGAGCAGGTCATGCTGCTCCACGGCCATAACCTCAGCACCGCAGTGCGGCGCACCTGCGCCGTTGCCGTGGCGGCGGCCATCCCGCTACTCGCCGGGTGCGCGGCAGGCCTGAACGCGCCGGTGCTGCAGTGGCACAAACCACAGGCCGGGGCGAACAAGTCGATCCCCGCCGCCACCGGAAGCGGCTTCATCGGCATCCGTAACGCTTTCGTCCTTGGCGCAGCGCCGAACTCTTCGCTGCCCGCGGGCGGCTCGACCGGCGTGTTCCTGGCCATCGTCAACACCGGGGCGAAGGACCGCCTGGTCAGCGTGTCGGCACCGGGCACGGCCAGCTCGGTCACGCTGCCCGCCGGCGGCGTCACCGTGGAGCGGAGCCGCATCGCCCTGCTCACCGGCCCGGAGCCGGAGGTGGTGCTGACCGGCCTGACGCACACCCTGGCCAACGGCGGCAATATCCGGCTCGTGCTCACGTTCCAGAACGCGGGCAGCGTGACAATGTTCGTGCCGGTGATGACCAAGGCGTCCGAGTTCGCCACGTACTCGCCCGCCCCGTCGCCGACCCCGACACCGGCTAAGAAGCACCGGCACCACGGTGCGGCATCAGCCACGGCGACGCCGTCCCCAGGGGCGACCGCCACCCCGTCCCCGACCCCCACGTCGTAGCGGCGTTAAGCAAAAGAAGGGGCGTCAGGCGCCTGGCTCGAACTTGTAGCCCAGCCCGCGCACGGTGATGATGTGCCGCGGGTTGCCGGGGTCCAGCTCGACCTTGGCCCGGAGCCGCTTGATGTGCACGTCCAGGGTCTTGGTGTCGCCGACATAGTCGGCGCCCCAGACCCGGTCGATGAGCTGCATCCGGGTGAGCACCCGCCCGGTGTTGCGCAGCAGCACCTCGAGCAGCTCGAACTCCTTGAGCGGCAGCTGGATCTGGTTGCCGCGGACGGTGACCACGTGCCGGTCCACATCCATCCGCACCGGGCCGGACTCCAGCGCGGTGATCGAGGCGTCTTCCGGCTCGCCGCGGCGGCGCAGCACGGCGCGCATCCGGGCGACCAGCTCGCGGGACGAGAACGGCTTGGTCACGTAGTCGTCCGCGCCGAGTTCCAGGCCGACCACCTTGTCGATCTCGCTGTCCTTGGCGGTCAGCATGATGACCGGCACGCTGGACCGCTCGCGCAGGGTGCGGCAGACTTCGCTGCCCGGCAGCCCGGGCAGCATGAGGTCGAGCAGCACCAGGTCGGCGCCGTCCCGGTCGAATGTGTCGAGCGCATCGGGGCCGGTCGGGCAGACCGCCACCTCGAAGCCCTCCTTGCGCAGCATGTAGGACAGCGCGTCGCTGAACGATTCCTCGTCTTCGACCACGAGCACGCGGGTCATTGCCGGGCCTCCCTGGCAGATGTCGCTGCGGGTGGCTGGAATCTCCCGGCCGCAGCCCGTGGCCGATTCGCGATAGGCAACCGCACGGTGAACGTCGACCCTTCGCCCACCTTGCTCCACACCGTGACCTTGCCGCCGTGCGCCGCGGTCACATGCTTGACGATGGCCAGGCCGAGCCCGGTCCCCCCGGTAGCCCGGGACCGCGCCGGATCGACCCGGTAGAACCGCTCGAAGATCCGCTCCAGGTCGCGCTGCGGGATCCCGATGCCCTGGTCGGCCACGCTGATCTCGGCCAGGTCATCGGCCACCCGGGTGGTGCTGACCACCACCCTGGTCTGCTCCGGGCTGTACGCGACCGCGTTCTCCAGCAGGTTGCGCAGCGCGTTGACCAGCAGGTCCTCGTCGCCGAGCACGACCAGCCCGGGATCTCCCTTGGCTTCCAGATCGATGCCGTGCGCACTGGCCTTCATCCGGCACCGGTCCAGCGCCTCAGCCACCACGATGGACAGGTCCACCGGGATCGGGTCGGGGATGGGCTCGGCCGCCTGGATGCGGGACAGCGTGATCAGGTCCTGGGCCAGCTTGGTCAGCCGGGACGCCTCCTGCCGCATCCGGCCGGCGAACCGGCGCACCGCATCCGGGTCGTCGGCCGCGTCCTCGACCGTCTCGGCCAGCAGCGCCAGCGCACCCACCGGCGTCTTGAGCTCGTGGCTCACGTTGGCCACGAAATCCCGCCGCACCTCTTCCACCCGGCGGCTCTCGGTCTGGTCCTCGGCCAGCAGCAGCACCAGGCCGCCGCCGCCCACCCCGGACCCGAGCGGCGCCACCCGGACCGCGAAGCTGGTCGTCCGGCCGCCGAACTTGGTGCCGGCCACCTCGATCTCGCCTTCGCGGATCTCGCCGTCCCGGCGCACCTGACGGGCCAGGGCCAGCAGTTCGCCGACCATCAGCTGGTCACCCTTGACCAGCCCGAACGAGCGGGCGGCCGCGCTGGCCCGGAGCACCCGGTCCTCGCTGTCGATGACCACGGCGGACGAGGACAGCACGGACAGGACGGCCGCGATGCCGGCCGGCAGCCGGGCGGGCGGCCGGCGCCGGGTGGATAGATCCTGGCCTGGGTGAGTCTTGGCCGCCTTGCGGATCTTCATGCCGCGCGGGCTCCCGTCCTTGTCACCGCCACCTGCACGCAACACCTTGATGGTATGCG
>DATCUG010000476.1:0-3944 GCA_036567525.1 Streptosporangiaceae bacterium
GAGGGGGACTGGGCGGCGCAACTGGCTAGCCGCCTCGGCCTGGTGGCCGACGCGGGCGGCGGCCCGGCCGGTGGCAGTGCGGATGTCCTCGGGTCGCTGTTGCGCGGTGTCCAGCAGGACCTGACCACGCAGCAGCGGGCCGTCTTCCAGGCGGTGCTGCTCGGCACGCCGCTCGACGTGCTGGCCGTGGAGTTCGGCTCGACGCGGAGCGCCAGCTACAAGTCGATGTTCGAGGCGCGGCGGCGGCTGGGTGACCGGCTGGCCGCTGACGGGCATAATGCTGATCCGCTCGGCCCGCTGCCGCCGGCTCTGCCCAGCGGCCTGGCTGACCTGCTGGCCGTCACCCCCGGGGACGCTGGCTGTGAGGTCACGTTCCAGGAGCTGGACAGCTACGTCAGCAGTGAGCTGAGCGCCGGCGGCCCCAGCCATGACCTGGCCGCGGTCCGGGTGCACCTGGACAGCTGCGCGGCCTGCCAGCAGGACTACCAGGGCCTGCTGGCCGCCGGCCGGGCGGCCGGGCTGGCTGACTGGGGTGTCCATCCGGCGCGATCCGGTTCGTCGTGATGGTGACCAGCCGTCCGGCGCTGGCCATCACGAAGGAGGATCCGATGAGGTACCTGATGCTGGTGTGCGTGGCTGAGGATGTGCAGCTCAGCGCGGCGGAAGAGGCGGAGATGGAGCGCGGCACCCAGGCCTGGGTGACCGAGATGGACAGCCGCGGCGTGCGGGTGACCGGGGAAGCGCTCCGGTCGGTCAGCGACGCCACCACCGTCCGCCGCCGGGGCGGCGAAGTGCTGATCAGCGACGGGCCGTTCGCCGAGACCAAGGAGCAGATCGGCGGGTTCGACATCCTGGAGTGCACCGATCTGGATGAGGCCATCGAGGTCGCGGCCAAGCACCCGGTGGCCCGGATCGGCACCCTGGAACTGCGGCCGTTCTGGCTGGATGAGGAGGAGAACTGATGCGGTACCTGATGCTGCACTGCATCGACGAGACCGCGACGTTCGAGCCAGCCGATGATCCTGACGCTCCTGGCTCGGCTGCCGCGCAGGCTATGGCGGCCTGGGTACGCGAGATGGAGGGCACTGGCGTTAAGAAATATGGCGGGCATTTGCGGCCCGCGGGAGAAGCCGTGACGGTACGGGTCCGGGACGGTGAGCTGCTGGTCAGTGACGGGCCGTTCGCCGAGACCAAGGAGCAGATCGCCGGGTTTGACCTGCTGCAGTGCGCGGACCTGGACGCGGCCCTCGAGGTCGCGGCCCGGCACCCGACCGCGCGGATCGGCACGTTCGAGCTGCGGCCGCTGGTGCGGCCTTAGCCCGGGCCGGTCACCTCGGCCAGCCGCCGGCTGAGGTACCGGCGTTCGGCGCCGGACGGCGCCAGGGCCAGCGCTTCCCGGTAGCTGGCCGCGGCGCCGTCCCGCTGGCCGAGGCGGCGGAGCAGGTCGGCCCGGGTGGCCGGGAGCAGGTAGTAGCCGGCCAGGGCGGCCGGGTCCAGCGCGTCGAGCAGCCGCAGCCCGGCGGCCGGCCCGTCGGCCATGGCCACCGCCACGGCCCGGTTCAGCTCCACCACCGGGGACGGGAGCAGCCCGGCCAGCAGCGTGTACAGCCGGGCGATGGTGGCCCAGTCGGTGTCCGCCGGGCTGGCCGCGGTGGCGTGACAGCTCGCGATCGCGGCCTGCACCTGGTACGGCCCGGGCGGCTCGCCGGGCGGGATGGCCTGGAGCACCCCGAGTGCCTCGCCGATCTGGTCCTGGTCCCACCGGGCCCGGTCCTGGTCCTCCAGCGTGACCAGGTCACCGGCGGCGTCCACCCGGGCCAGCCGGCGGGAGTGCTGCAGCAGCATCAGCGCGAGCAGGCTGCTGGCCTCGCGCTCCCCGGGCATCAGCTGGGTCAGCGCCCGGGTCAGCCGGATCGCCTCCAGGCACAGGCTCTCCCGGATCAGGTTCTGCCCGGCGGTGGCCGCGTAACCCTCGTTGAACAGCAGGTACAGCACGCCGAGCACGCCGGTGGTGCGCTGCGGCAGCAGGTGCGGCGGCGGCACCTGGTACGGGATGCCCGCGTTGCGGATCTTGTGTTTGGCCCGGACCAGCCGCTTGGCCATGGTCGGCTCCGGGACCAGGAACGCGCGGGCGATCTCCGCGGTGGTCAGCCCGGCCAGCGTGCGCAGGGTGAGCGCGACCCGGGCGTCCAGCGGCAGCGCCGGGTGGCAGCAGGTGAAGATCAGCCGCAGCCGGTCGTCGGGAAACTCGCCGCCGTCGCCGTCCCCGCCGTCCGGGGGCGGCCCGGCGGTCCCGCCGCCGCCCGGGCCGGCCAGCGCGGCCACCTGGCGCAGCTTGGCCGCCTCGGTGCTGCTGCGGCGCAGCCGGTCCAGCGCGCGGTTGCGGGCCACCGTGGTCAGCCAGGCGCCGGGCCGGCGCGGGATGCCGTCCCGCGGCCAGCTCCGCACCGCCTGGGCGAACGCGTCCTGGGCACAGTCCTCGGCCAGGTCCCAGTCGCCGGTCGTCCGGATCAGCGTGGCCACCACCCGCCCCCACTCCTCGTGGAACGCGGCCGCGATCGCGGCGTCAACATCGGTCACGGTGCCCAGAACGGCCGGACCTCGATGCCGCCCAGCCGGGCGGTCGGGTGCCGGGCCGCCACGTCGAGCGCCGTGTCCAGATCCGGGCACTCGATCACGTCGTAGCCGGCCACCTGTTCCTTGGTCTCCGCGAACGGCCCGTCCGAGATCAGCGTCTCCCGGTTCCGGACGCGGACCGTGGTGGCGTCGCTGACCGGCCGCAGCCGGCCGCCGTGCAGGCTGACCCCGCGGCTGATCATCTCGCTCAGCCAGGTCCCGAAGTCAACCTGCACCCGCGCGGCGTCGGCCGCGGTCAGTTCCACGTCCCCGTCCACGACGTGGATGAGCAGGTACTTCACGGCATCTCCCGGGCCAGCCGCCGCCGCAGCCCGCCGCGCACGGACGCGGCAGGCCGGGCCAGCCTACGGCTCCACTGTGCCACGGCCGCGGCCAGCTCACCCAGTTGCGCGTCCGCCTGCCGCTGGCCGCAGCCGTACCGGGCGCGCTGCTCGGCCTGCTCGGCCTGGACCATCTGGTAGATCATGTACGGGCTCATCAGGATCACTCCTCGTGCGGTCCATCCGGCCGGTGTGGCCGGTCCGTCCGGCCGGTGTGGCCGGTTCGTCCAAACGACGAACAGGACCGCCCGGATGGACCGCCCGGCCGGAAGAAATATCCGGCCGGGCTTTTCAGCGCGCGGTGACCAGCGCCATCGAGACGGTCAGCGGCTCAGCCTGGGCCGGGGCCGCCGGGCCGCCCGGCCGCGCGCTGGCCTTCCCCAGGGCCTCCCCGAGGGCCTGCCCGACCGCGCGTTCGGCGGCCTGCCACGCCGCGGCCCGGGTGGCGGCGTCCAGCGCGCCCAGGAACGGGGCGAACTGGGCCAGGCCGAGCCGCCAGGCGGTGAGTTCGGCCGGGGTGACCAGCGGGGTCGGCACGCTGACCGTGCGCACCTGCACGTGGCCGAAGCCGGCCGCGGCCGCCTGCTCGCCGAGCCGGTCCGCGTCCAGGCTGACGCAACTGTGCCAGGCCGGCTCGCGATAGCCGAACGGGCGGAGCGCGGCGTCCACCGCGTCCTTGGCCGGATGGTCCCAGCCCGGCGCGAACGTGCTGGCGGCCAGCGCGGCGCTGACCCGGCGCACCTCGGCCAGCGCGGCAGCCGGGTCGGGCAGGTGGTTCAGGCAGAACGCGGCGGCCACCAGGTCGAAGCTGCCCGCGCGGAACGGCAGCGCCCGCGCGTCGCCCGCCACCCGGTGCAGCCCCGCGCCCGCGGCCCGCAGCATGCCGGTGGCCAGGTCGGCCGCCACCACCTGGCCGGCCCCGGCGGCCAGCGCGGCCCGGCCCGTCGCCCCGGTGCCCGCGCCCAGGTCGAGCACCCGGCGGCCGGC
>DATCUG010000477.1:0-3341 GCA_036567525.1 Streptosporangiaceae bacterium
CGGCCGTCGAGGGCCTGGTCGGCAACCCCGCCGCGCCGCCGACCGGGAGCAACGTCGATTCCGGGATGCTCTCCGCGCTGGCGGTGCCGCATCCGGAGCTGGTCGCGGGAACGCCTTCGTCGTATGGGTACGACACGTCGACGAGCGTGTTTTCCCTGGTTTACAGCACTTCCCGGGCGGACGGGAGCGGGGTCTTCCCGGCCGGGTCGCAGACCACCGTGGCCGTCCCCGCGGTGCAGTATCCCAGCGGGTACAAGGTGGCGGTGACCGGCGGAAGCGTGGTATCGGCCTCCTCGGGCGTTCTCGAGGTGGCGAGCTGTCCGGGCGCCGCATCGGTCTCCGTAACCGTGCGGCCGGGTTCCGGCTCGACGGGTAGCTGCTGATAACGGTTACGGTAATTCGTGTCAGCTTGTCGCGGGGACGGTGAGTTCCGCCAGCATCGGCGGGGTGTCGTAGGTGGCGGCCGAGATGCGAATCCCGACATAGCGGGCGTGCACCGGGTGGAAGGTGAGGGTGTCTCGCGTGCCCGAGGTACGCCGGGTGACGCTCGCGACCACCGTCCAGTTCTGCCCGTCGTCGGACACCACCAGCTGATACGAAGAGGCCCGGAGGGTCTTGACCGGCCCGGCCGGCGGGTGCACGTTCGGCGCCGGTTGCCCGGGCCACTGCTGGCCCCATAGCACCGTGGCCGAACCGATGACGGCCGGACGGGTCAGCGGGACGTCGATGGTGGCCCTAACCTGGGTCGGCTGCCAGTCGGTGGCCGGGCTGCCGTCCACCGCGGCCAGTGGACCGGCGCCCGGCTGCGCCGACGAAGCGGTGGCGGGCTGGCAGCGGGCCAGGTCCGTGGTCGTGCTGAGATCGGGCCGTGCGGTGCGTACGGTCAGCGTGCCGCCCGGCTGGACGGCGCGGGTCTTCCCGTCAGCCGTCACCGGCAGAGCTGGGCCCGACTGGACGGACACGGTGGTCGTGGCCTGGCCGATCGCCACCGTGAACCGCGTTCCGTGCCACGCCAGGCCGTGCAGCACTACCCCGCCGATCTGGCTGGTCAGGCTGGGGCCGAGCTGCACCGAGCTGGGGGAGAAGCGCAGCCCGGAGTAGCCGTACAGGAATTCCTGGAGGAAACCGCCGATCCCGGTGGTGAAGGTGAACGCGCCGCCGCTTTTCGTCTCGGAGAACTGGTCGAAGACATCCCGGATGAACGGCTCCACGCTGCGCTGGGTGTAGACATAGGACGCGCAGCCCGGCGAGTTCAAGGCCGCGGTGTCGATCGAGTTGATGGCATCGCTCATTGACGGGCCGGCCGGATCGGTGCGCGGCACGTAGTAGTCGAGGTCCGCCTGCGCCGCGGCCGGAGGCCCAGGCCGATTCAGCGCTGACTCGGCTGACGACCGGTAACCCCACGGGTAGTACAGCATGGTGGCGTCGGCCTGCTTGACCATCTCGCCCTGGTAGCCGGAGAACTCCGGGTTCGTTTTGGTGGCCGGGTCGTACAGCACGGTGAGTTTGCCGGCGATTGCCGTCCATGACGCGGGAACGCTTTCGCCGATGGCCTGCGCGGCCTGCGCGGCTATCCGGAGCGTGGTGGCCGCCGCTACGTTCGTGTACACCTCGTCGTTGACGTTCGGGTTCTCCTCGTCCGGCCCGGTGACGCCGTCGATGTGGTAGCTGCCGTCCGCGGCGCGGGTGACCCGGCTGGCCCAGAACGCCGCGGTGCTGGACAGCACCGGCCAGCCATACCGGGCCAGCCAGGCTTTGTCGCCGGTGGCCAGGTAATACTGCCACTGGGCCAGGGCGACGTCGGCGGTTATGTGTTGTTCGTACAGGCCTTCGCTGTTCACCGAGGCGGGGGGCGGTATCTGCTCGGTGCCGTCGAGTGCGCTCTCCCACGGGTACCGCGCTCCTTGATAGCCGGTCTGCCTGGCGTGGGCCTGTGCCGCACCGAGCCGCTGGTATCGGTAGGTGTTGATGCCCGCGGCGAGGTCAGGATGCTGGGCCAGGAGCGCCGGGTACATCCATGTTTCGGCGTCCCAGAAGATGTGCCCGTTGTAGTCGTTGGAGGACAGCCCGGCCGGCGGGATGGACCAGTCGACTCCGTCCCTGGTGCTCGACCACAGGTAGAACTCGCTCGCGTTCACTTCGGTCGCCAGCGCCGGGTCTCCCCGCACGTCGATGCGGTCGGCCCACAGTCCCTGCCAGGCGGCCGCGTTCTCGGTCAGAGTTTTCGGGTAGCCGCCGGCGGCCGCCGATTGTGCTTCCTGGCGGGCGCTGGCCGCGGCGGCACCGGCGTCGGCCGCGGTGTCGATCCCTACGTATTTGGTCACGGTGTAGCTGCCGCCGGTGCTTACGGAGAAGCTGAGCTGCTGGCCCACCGTCTGCGGGTTCGGGCTGCTGACCGGCGTGTCAGTGGTGCCGCCGGTGGCCGGGGCCAGGGTGAGCTGACTGGCCAGGCCGGCGATGAGGCCGGTGCCGAGGGTGCGGATCGTCTCCCAGTCCTGGTGCTTTGCCGGGTCCGAGCCCCGCGCGATGCCTGTGGTCAGTGTCGCGGGGGTGCCATCGATCGCGTCCGTGACGGTCGCGGTGCCGCTCCACTGGGGGGTGAGCCGCAGCCTGACCACGGCCACGTCCGGGCGTGCCCGGTCGGTGAAGACGTCATAGGTCAGCTTGGTCACGTGCCCATCCGGCGCGGTCCAGATCGCGGTCGTGGTGATGACGCCGTCGCGCAGGTCGAGTTGCTGCCGCCAGCCGCTGACCGTGCCCGTGCTCAGCGAGAACTCCTGGCCGCCGTCGCCGAAGGCCAGCCAGGACCAGGCCGGCAGGTTTGCCCGCTGCTGGACCTGGCCTGGCGCCTGGGCGTAGAAGCCGGCCAGCGTGGCGTTAGTCGGCACATCCCCGGCCGCGTACCCTTGCCCGGCCGGCGGGACGCGCACGCCGATGTACCCGTTCCCGGTGAAGGTCGGCGCGTAGTTCCCGCCCGTGCTGGTGGCGGTCAGCACGTACGACCCAGTGTCGTTCCCGGCACCGGACGCGGCGCCGGACGCGGCGACAGAGGCTGCCGGGGCGGGGGCCGGGGCGGCGACAGAGGCTGCCGGGGCGGACAGCAGGGTCAAGGCGATCAGTGGAGCCAGTGCGCTGACCATGTGGATCGGCCCTTCCTCGACGACACTGTTCCTCGACGACACTGTTCCGGCGGGGCGTCCCTGGGCCTCAGTCTAAAACCCCCATGTTCCGACACCTGTCGCCAGGTCCGCTCAGTCGCTCCGCGTTGGGCTGAGGTTGAGGTCACGCGTGGCCCCAGGCGCCCACGAACATATCAGCACAAATCGGCCAATCGCCGGCGC
>DATCUG010000478.1:0-6406 GCA_036567525.1 Streptosporangiaceae bacterium
TGTCGACGGTCATCGCGCCATCATCGTATCTACCGCGGTCGGGCCGGCGCCGTGTGCTGTGGCGGAGATCCCAGCTCCCCAGCTAGGCGGCCAGGGAGTCGCCGGTGAACACGGCCCACAGCGCCGCGTACTGGCCGCCCGCGTCGAGCAGCTCCTGGTGCGTGCCCTGCTCGGCCACCCGGCCCTGGTCGATCACGACGATCCGGTCGGCCCGGGCCGCGGTGGTCAGCCGGTGCGCCACCAGCAGCGTGGTGCGCCGCGCGGTCAGCCGCTCGGTGGCCTCGATCACCGCCGCCTCGGTGGCCAGGTCGAGCGCGGCCGTGGCCTCGTCCAGCAGCAGGATGTCCGGATCGACCAGGTAAGCCCGGGCCAGCGCGATGAGCTGGCGCTGCCCGGCGGACAGGTTCCGGCCGCGCTCGGCCACCTGGTACTGGAAACCGCCGGGCAGCCCGGCGATCATGCCGTCCGCGCCGACCGCCCGGGCCGCGGCGGCCACCTCGGCGTCGCCGGCCTCTGGCCGGCCGTAAGCGATCGCGTCGCGCACCGTCCCGGCGAACAGGTACGGCTCCTGCGGCACCACGCCGAGCCGCTTCCGGTAGCTGGCCAGGTCGTACTCGCGCACGTCCAGCCCGTCCACCAGGATCGCGCCCCCGGTCACGTCATAGAACCGGGCGACCAGCTTGACCAGGGTGGATTTGCCCGCCCCGGTCTCGCCGACCAGGGCCACCGTCTCGCCCGGGGCGATGGTCAGGTCCACCCCGTCCAGCGCGTGCCGCGAGCTGCCCGGGTAGCGCAGCCGCACCCCGCGGAACTCGATCCGGGCCTGGGCCCGGCGGGCCGGCCGCGGCTGCCTGGCCAGCGGCGTGCTGGTCGGCGTGCGGAGCAGGCCGCCGATCCGGCGCAGCCCGACCGCGGCCTGCTGGTACCCGTCGAACACCTGGGACAGCTGCTGCACCGGCGAGAACAGCATGTCGATGTACAGCAGGTAGGCGACCAGCGCGCCCGCGGTGAGCAGGCCGCTGCGCATCTGCCCGGCCGCGGCCAGCAGCACCAGGGCGCTGGCCGCGGTGGACAGCGACTGGACGAACGGGAAGTACACCGCGATGTACCGCTGGGCGCGCAGCCGGGACCGGCGGTAGGCGGTGCTGAGCGCGGTGAACCGGGCCAGGTTGACCGCCTCCCGGCGGTAGGCCTGGGCCACCCGCAGCCCGGCCACGTTCTCCTGCAGGTCCGCGTTGACCACGGCCACCTTCTCCCGGGCCTCGGTGTAGGCCCGGGACGAGCGGGCCCGGAACACCAGGGTGGCCACCGCCACCAGCGGGATCAGGGTGAGCACGATCAGCCCGAGGTGCAGGTTGATGACCAGCAGCGCGATCAGTACGCCGAGGAAGGACAGGCCTGAGTTGATCATGGTGATCAGCCCGGTCTGCAGGAACGAGGACAGCGCGTCCACGTCGGTGGTCATCCGGGTCATGATCCGCCCGGACATCTCCCGCTCGTAGAAGTCGAGGCCGAGCCGCTGCAGCTGAGCGAAGATCTTCACCCGCAGCGCGTACAGCACGCGCTCCCCGTTGCGCCCGACCACCAGGGTCTGCACCGCGGTGATGACCCAGTCGGCCGCGGTGATGGCCAGCGCCAGGCCGGAGATGGCCAGCACGGTGCGGAACACCCCGGTCTCCACGCCATGGTCGATGCCGCCGCGGACCAGCGCGGGCATGGCCAGGCTGGCCAGCGCGTCCAGCGCGTCCAGCACCAGCCCGATGATCAGGCCGATGGCGAACGGGCGCAGCACCTGGCGCAGCGTGAACCGCGGCGCGGGCGCACTGGCCCAGCCGACGTCCACCCCCGGCGTATCGCTGGCCGGCGGCAGCGCGTCCACCCGCGCCAGCAACTCCGGCGACGCCGGCGCCAGTGCTGACCCGGGGGGGCGACCCCCCGGACCCCCCGATCGCCGCTCCGCGCCGAGGCCGGACGGGGCCGGCCGTGCGGGCTGGGGAAGATCGGCGCTCCGCGCCGAGGCCGGCGGAGCCGGCCGTTCGGGCTGAGGCCGTTCGGGCTGAGGCCGTTCGGGCTGAGGAATGGCGGCCAATACGTCCGGTTCCACCGAGTCCACTGCTTCGGCGTCGTCGTCGGGGCCGGCGATCAGCTCGCGGTAGAGCGGGCAGCGGGCTTCCAGTTCTTCGTGGGTGCCGGTGTCGACCAGGCGGCCGGCGTCCAGCACCGCGATCCGGTCGGCCAGCTGCAGCGTGGACCGGCGGTGCGCGATGAGCAGCGTGGTCCGGCCCGCCATCACCTCGCGCAGCCGGGTGTGGATCTCCGCCTCGATCCGCGGGTCCACCGCGGAGGTCGCGTCGTCCAGCACCAGGATGCGCGGGTCGGTGAGCAGCGCCCGGGCCAGCGCCACCCGCTGCCGCTGCCCGCCGGACAGGGTCAGCCCCTGCTCCCCGATGACCGTGCCGTAGCCCTGCGGCAGCCCGCTGATGAACTCGTCCGCCTCGGCCGTCCGTGCGGCGGCCACGATCTCGGCCTGGCTGGCCTCCGGCCGCCCGTAGCTGATGTTCGCGCCGACCGTGTCGGAGAACAGGAAGCTGTCCTCGCTGACCAGGCCGATCGCGCCGCGCAGGGACTCGGTGGCCAGGTCGCGGACGTCCCGCCCGCCGACCCGCACCGCGCCGCCGGTCACGTCGTAGAACCGCGGCAGCAGCTGCGTGATGGTGGACTTCCCGGACCCGGCCGTGCCGACCAGGGCCACCGTCTCACCGGCCGCCACCTCCAGCGACAGGCCGCGCAGCACCGGCTGGCCGGGCCGGTAGCCGAAGCTGGCCCCGTCCAGCCGCACGCCTACCGGGCCCGGTGGCAGCGGCTCAGCGCCGGGCCGGTCCCGGATCACCGGCTCGGAGTCGATCACCTCGAACACCCGGATCACGCTGGCCCGGGCTTCCTGCCCGGTGGTGACCAGGGCGGCCAATGCCCGGACCGGGCCGACCAGCTGGATCAGGTAGGACGAGAAGGCCACGAACGTGCCCAGCGTGATCGACCCCTGGATGGCCAGCCAGCCACCCAGCGCGAGCACGCCCACCTGGCCCAGCGCGGGCACCGACTGCAGGGCCGGGTTGTACCGGGCCATCAGCCGCACCGCCCGCACCCGGGACGCGTACAGCAGCCGGCTGGCCTGTTCCAGCCGGCTGGTCTCCTGGTCCTCCTGGCCGAAGCCCTTGACCACGCGGACGCCGGTCACCGCCCCGTCCACCACCCCGGCCACCGCCGCCGCCTGCTGCTGCGCGTCCCAGCTGGCCGGGAACAGCCGGCGCCGGGACGCGACCGAGATGAACCACAGCGCCGGGCCGACGGCCAGCGCGATCAGGGTCAGCGTGGGGGAGAGCACGGCCATGATGACCAGCGACACCACGAACAGCACCGCGTTGCCGAGCAGCATCGGCACCATGCTGAGCAGCGCCTGCACCATGGTCAGGTCGGAAATGGACCGGCTCACCACCTGGCCGGTGTGCAGCTCGTCCTGCCGGGCGCCGTCCAGCCGGGACAGCGCCTGGAACATCTCGGTGCGCAGGTCGTGCTGCACGTCCAGGGACAGCTGCCCGGCCCGGTACCGGCGCAGGTACAGGCCGGCGAAGTTGATGATGGCCGCCGCGGCCAGCGCCACCGCCAGTGGCCACACCGCCTGCTGTCCCGGCCCGGTCAGGTCATCCACGATCTGCCGCTGGATCAGCGGGATGCCCGCGGTGACCCCGGTGACGGCCAGCGTGCCGCCCAGGGCGAGCAGCACGATACGCGGATAGCGCCAGCAGTACCCGGCCAGCCGGCGCATCCAGCCCGCGCCGGCCGTGCTGTGTTCGGTCAACCCGTCCCTTCCTCGTTCTTCCTGGCCCGCCGGGTCTCGGTCAGGGCCGAGTCGAGCCGGCCGAGCGCGGCCAGCACGCTGGCTGGCTCGCCGGTCGCGGTGAGCAGGCCGGCCAGCCAGGCGGCATAGGCCTGGTCGGCGCGGTCCAGCGCGGTCCGGCCGGCCTCGGTCAGCGTCAGCCGGACCACCCGGCGGTCGCCCGGTTCCGGCGTCCGGCTGGCATAACCCGCGGCGACCAGGCCGTCCGCGAGCGCGGTCAGCGTGGGCTTGGCCACGGCCAGCCGCTGGGCCAGCCGGGTGGACCGCTCACCGCCCGCGCCGGCCAGCTTCATGATGCGGTACTGCGCGGGGGTCAGCCCCGCGTCGACGCAGTCCAGGCCACGGTTCAGCCGGAGGATGACCAGGATGGCCCGGGTCACCTCGGCCGCGTCGAGATTGTCGTGCGTGCTGCTCACAGTTAGGCAGTCTAACCAACGTCCCCTGGTGGCTATTCCGGCTCGGCGCCACCGCGCGCCGTGTGATACTCAGCGTGGCTAGCCCCCGACCAGAGGTAGTGAATGAAGCGGATGAGGGTGCCCGCCGTGGTGGCTGGGACCGTGGCAGCAGGCACCGCGGCGCTGGTCGCGCTGACCGCGTTCACGGTAGTCGCCCGGCACCAGCGGGACGCGCCGCCCCGGCCCAGCCAGCCGGCTGCCCCCGGCCTGGTCAGCCGGCTGGACGCCAGCCAGCTGGCCGGGCAGCGGGTGATCTACAGCTACCGCGGGCTGACCCCGCCGCCCACCCTGCTCCGGCTGATCCGCCACGGCGAGGCGGCTGGGGTGATCTTCTTCGCGGGCAACATCGCCAGCCCCGGCCAGCTCGCCGCGGTGACCCGGGAACTGCAGCAGGCCAACCTGAGCCCGGCCAACCCGGCGCACGTGCCACTGCTGCTGATGACCGATCAGGAGGGCGGGGTGGTGCGCCGCCTGCCCGGGCCCCCGCTGCTGTCCGAGAAGCAGATCGGGCAGTCGGCCGGCCCGGCCGCGCAGGCCCGGCAGGCCGGCACCGGCGCGGCCGCCAACCTGCGCCGCGCGGGCCTGAACGTGAACCTGGCCCCGGTGCTCGACGTGTACCGGTCGGCCGGCGACTTCCTGGACCAGTACGGCCGGTCCTACAGCCGCGACCCGCGGCAGGTGGCCCGGCTCGGCGCGGACTTCATCACCGCCCAGCAGGCCGGCCAGGTGGCCGCCACGGCCAAGCATTTCCCCGGGCTGGGCGCGGCCACCCGGCCGCAGGACACCGACCTGCGGCCGGTCACCCTGGGCGTGCCCCGGGCCGGGCTGCGCGGCGTAGACGAGCTGCCCTACCAGGCCGCGATCGCGGCCCGGGTGAAGCTGGTCATGCTGTCCTGGGCGGTCTACCCGGCGCTGGACCCGGCCCGGCCGGCCGGGCTGTCCCCGGCCATCGTCCAGGGTGAGCTGCGGCACCGGCTGCGCTTCCGCGGTGTGACCATCACCGACGCGCTGGGCGCGGGCGCGCTGGCCCGGTTCGGCGGCATCGGGCGCCGGGGCCGGCTGGCCGCGCTGGCCGGCATGGACCTGCTGCTCTGCTCGGGCCACCAGGTGGCCGAGGGCGAGCAGGCGCTGGCCGGGCTGGCCGCCGGGTACCACAGTGGGCAGCTCAGCCGGGCCGCGGCCCGGGCCGCGGTGGCCCGGATCCTGGTGCTGCGCGGCAGCCTGCCCGGCTAACGCCGGCCGGGCTCGACCAGGCCGTGCTCATAGCCGAACACGACGGCCTGTACCCGGTCGCGCAGCCCAAGCTTGTCCAGGATGTGGCCGAGGTGGGTCTTGACCGTGCTCGGCGTGACGACCAGGTGGCCGGCGATCTCGGCGTTGGACCGGCCGCGGATGACCAGGTCGAGGACTTCACGTTCGCGGGCGGTGAGCCGGCCCAGCGCCGCGGGCGGCCGGGCCGGGGCGGCCCGTCGCGAGGTGAACTCGGCCAGCAGCCGGCTGGTCACCGCGGGGGACAGCAGCGCACCACCGTCGGCGGCGGCGCGCACGCCGAGCAGCAGCTCCTCAGGCCGCGCGTGCTTGAGCAGGAACCCGCAGGCCCCGGCGCGAAGCGCCTCGTACACGTACTCGTCCAGGTCATAGGTGGTCAGGATGACCACCCGGGCGCGCTGCCCGCTGACAATGCGCCGGGTGGCGGTGATCCCGTCCAGCACCGGCATCCGGATGTCCATCAGCACGATGTCCGGCCGCAGCTCACTGGACAGCGCCACCGCCTGCTCCCCGTCGCCCGCCTGGCCGACCACGGACAGCCCGGGCTGGCTGTCCAGCAGCGTGGCCAGGCCGGCCCGGACCACGGCCTGGTCATCGGCGATGAGCAGGCGGATGTCCGGCGCGCTGGTCATGCCCGCCCGGCCCCGGGCCGGCCGCCTGCGCCGGCCGCCTCGGTGGCGGGGTACGGGATGCTGGCCCGCACCGCGAAGCCGCCGTCTGGCTGCGCCGCCGCGGTCAGCTGCCCGCCGTGCAGCTCGGCCCGTTCCCGCATGCCGCGCACGCC
>DATCUG010000479.1:0-4524 GCA_036567525.1 Streptosporangiaceae bacterium
CGGCGGGCTCGCCGGTCAGCGCGACCCGGCCTTTCTCCAGCACCGCCACGTGGTCGGCCAGGGCCAGGCCACGCTCCACGTTCTGCTCGATGACGATCATCGCCACGCCGCGGCCGTTGATCTCGGTCAGCGTCTGGTACAGCCGGTCCACCGTGATCGGCGCCAGGCCGAGCGAAATCTCGTCGAAGATGATCAGCCGCGGCTCAGCCATCAGCGCGCGGCCGATGGCCAGCATCTGCTGCTGCCCGCCGGACAGCCCGAAGCCCGAGTTGCCGCGCCGCTCGCGGAGCGCGCCGAACACCTCGTACACCGCGTCCAGCCGCCGGGCGCGCTCCCGGGAAGACCCGGCCGCCCGGGCCCCGAGCAGCAGATTCTCCTCGACGGTAAGGTCGCCGAAGATCTTCCGGCCCTCCATGCAGTGCGCCACCCCGAGCCGGACGATGTCGTGCGGCTTGCGGCCGTTGATGCGCTGCCCGTCGAACCAGATCTCGCCGCCACTGACCGGCAGCATGCCGCTGACCGCACGGGCCGCGGTGGTCTTACCCGCGCCGTTCGCGCCGAGCAGGGCCAGCACCTCCCCCTCGGCCACGCTGAACGAGACATCGTGCAGCGCGCGGAACGCACCGTACCGGGCGGCTACGCCCTTCACGTCGAGCAGCGGCCGGGCGGCGGGCCCAGCCCGGGTCCGGCTGGCCGCCGGGGCCACGTCCTGCCCGCCCGACGTGCCCAGGTAGACGGCGGCCACCTGGGGGTCGCGGAGCACCTCGTCCGGGTCGCCGGACACCAGCAGCTTGCCGCCGTCGATGACGATGAGCCGGTCGCAGCATTCCCTGATCACGTCGATGACGTGCTCGACGATGAGGATCGCGGCCACTTCCTGGCGCAGCTCCCGGATCAGCTCGATCAGCTCGCGGAGCTCGGATTCGACCAGGCCCGCGCCGATCTCGTCGAGCAGCAGGATGCGCGGCTTGACGGCCAGCGCGCGGGCCAGTTCCAGCCGCTTGAGCCGGAGCAGGCCGAGGTCGGACGCGCGCACGCCGGCGAACTCGGCCAGCCCGCAGCGGTCCAGGATGCGCTCGCACTCGGCCCGGGCCGCCCGGCCGGCCCCCTTGGCCCCGTGCAGGTGCGCGACCAGCAGGTTCTCCATCACGGTCATCTGGCCGAACGGCCGCGGCACCTGATGGGTCCGGCCGATGCCGCGCCGGGCCCGCTGCTGCGCACCCGCCCCGGTGGCGTCCTCGCCGAACAGCTCGACCGTGCCCTCCCCGGAGATGGCCCCGGACAGCAGCCCGATCAGCGTGCTCTTGCCCGCGCCATTGGGGCCGATCATGCCGAGCACCTCGCCCGGCCGCAGTTCCACGTCGACGCCGTCCACCGCGCGCACCCCGCCGTAGACCTTGCCCACACCGGCCGCCCGCAGCAATGCCTCCCCGCTGGCCGGGATGGAGTCCGCACCCGCGGCGGCACGTGCGCTGGATGCGGAGCCCGCGCCTGCTGCGGGGCCCGCGGCTGGAGCGGTGCGGGCGGCCGCCGGGATGGGGGCGGTCGAGGTTTCCGCGGCGCCGCGCCCCAGGAACCGGCGCTGGGCGGCCCGGGCCAGCTGGCAGGCCGCGCCCCACAGCCCGTTCGGGGCCAGCCGGATCACCACGATCAGCAGCACGCCCAGGATGATCAGGTGAATGGTCGGGTAGTTGGCCAGCCGCTGGGACAGCCCGACCGAGATGCCCGAGCCGAGCAGCGGCCCGGCGATCGTGCCCACCCCGCCGATGATGGCCGCGTTGACCGTCTCGATCGTCCAGTCCAGCGCGAACGCGCCGGTCGGCTCGATGTAGCCGGTCCACTGCGCCTGGATCCCGCCGACCAGCCCCATCACGAACGAGGAGATCAGGAACACGGTCAGCTTGGTCCGGAACGTCAGCACGCCGACCCGCTCGGCCACGTCCTCGTCGTCCCGGATGGCGCGCAGCCCGAGGCCGAGCCGGCTGCGCACCAGCCCGGCCACGATGACGGTGGCCAGCACCGCGACCACGAACGACAGCAGGTAAATGGTCTGCGGGGACGGCGCGGTGCCGCTCAGCGTGATGCCCATGTTGCCGCCGAACCCGCCGTAGTTGGACATGAAGATGCCCAGCGCCTCGGCCAGCACCAGCGAGCCGATGGTGAAGTACAGCCCGCGGAAGCGCAGCATCGGCACCGCGACGATCGCCGCGAAGATCACCGCGACCACCCCGCCGGCCAGCACCGACGGGTACAGCCCGAGCCCGGCCTTCGACGAGACCTCGGCGGTCGCGTACGAGCCGACACCGACGAACGCGGCCACGGCCAGCGACACGATGCCGCCGTAGCCGGCCATCAGGCTCCACGCCTGGGCCAGCGCGGCCAGCTGGACGATCTCGAACGCGACCAGCAGCCCGTACTGGCCGGTGTAGCCAGGCACCACGGCCAGCGCGATGACCGCCACCAGCACCAGCACCGCGACGACCAGCCCACGCCGGGACAGCCGGCCCGGCCGGCCGGGCCAGGGAAGCCGCATCATGACACCGCCACCCGTCCAAACAGTCCCTGCGGCCGCAGCGACAGCACGATGAGGAACGCAACGAACCCGATCAGGTCCCGGTAACCGTCGCCCCAGAACGCCGCGCCCACGCTTTCCACGATGCCGAGCAGGATCGCGCCGAACAGCGTGCCCTTGACCGAGCCCAGGCCGCCCAGCACCACCACGGCGAACCCGGTCAGCAGGTAGGTCAGCCCGGTGGTCGGGGTGAAGTCGAAGGTCAGCCCGACTAGCACGCCGCCAACCGCGGCGCACGCGGCGGCCAGGCCGTAGACGAACACCCGGACCCGGGTCACGTTGACGCCAAGCCCGGCCGCGGTGGCGGAATCCTCCGAGCTGGCCCGGATCTCCCGGCCCAGCCCGGTGCGCTGCAGCATCAGGTGCACCCCGAAGCTGAGCACCAGCGCGATGCCGAACGAGATCAGGTACATGGCCGGGATGTGCAGGCTGCCGACCGAGAACGAGGCGGTGGCGTATGGGGCGGGCAGCGACTGGGTGTCCCCGGACCAGATCAGGATGTACAGGTTCTGGCCGATGACCGACAGCGCGAACGTGGTCAGCAGGGCCGGTTCCGGGCCCTTGGCCATCAGCGGTTCGAGCAGCACCCGGTGCAGCGGCGCGGCGAACAGGAACAGCACCGGCGCCACGATCAGGATGGTGAGCAGCGGGTCCAGGCCAGCACGGTGGACCAGCTCCAGGGACAGGTACGCGCCGAGCACGATCAGCTCGCCGTGCACGATGTTGACCAGCCGCATCACGCCGAACACGAGCGACAGGCCAAGCGCGGTGATGGCGAAGATCCCGCCGAGCAGCACGCCGGTGATCAGCGCGTCCAGCAGGCTCCCGCCGGTGGGCATGGTCATCCGGGGGTCCCTTCCGAGGAGGGCGTCAGCGCGCCGAGGCCGAAGTCGTCCAGCCAGCCGAACGACGCCTCGGGACTGCCGCCAGACGGCCGGTACTCCAGCCCGACGTAACCCTGATAGCCGCGCTGGTCCAGGTAATCGAGCAGGAACCGGTAGTTGATCTCGCCGCTGCCCGGCTCGCCCCGGCCCGGCACGTCGGCGATCTGGATGTGGCCGATCAGGTCCCAGTAGCTATCCAACGTGACGGTGAGGTCGCCTTCCATCCGCTGCATGTGGTAGGCGTCGTACTGCAGCCGCACGTTCGGCCGGCCCACGTGCCCGATGAACCCGGCCGCGGCGGCCGTGCTGGTCAGCAAGTACGGCCCGTTCTCCATCGAGTTGACCGCCTCGATCATCACCTGGCAGCCGGCCGCCGCGGCCTGGTCGGCCGCCCAGGCCACGTTGCGGTGGGCCAGCGCGAGCTGCTGGTCCAGCGGGTAGCGCCGGTCGCGCAGCCCGACCAGCAGGTTCAGCCGGGAGCAGCCGCAGTCCGCGGCGATGGACAGCGCCAGCGGCACGTTGGCCCGCAACTGGCCGCCGCGGTCCGGGTCGGCGGCCAGCCCGCGGTCCCCGGCGGCCATGTCGCCGGCGTCGAAGTTGAGCAGGGCCAGTTGCAGCCCGCACCGCTCGGCCAGGCCGGGCAGCAGCGCGGCGTCCTCGTCCCCGGGCCACCACAGCTCGACCGCGCCGAACCCGGCCGCGGCCGCCCGGGCGAACCGCTCCGGCAGCGGCCGGTCGGCCCACAGCAGCGACAGGTTGGGTGCGAAGCGCAGAGTCACGCGGCCGCTCCCCCCTCCTGCGTGTACAGAGCGGGCAGGAAGCTGGTCAGGTAGGCGAACTCCTCGTGCACGTGCCGCAGCCGCCGGTTGGTGGCCGCGTCCAGATCGGTGTCCGGGGTCACGGTCAGCCACCAGCAGGAGCGCAGCTCGGTGCCGTAGCCGCGGCGGAACGCCAGGTGCACGAACCGGCCGGCCTCGTCCGGGTACGGCTGGCCGCTGGCGTCCAGCCGGTGCACCACGGCGCAGATGGCCGCGCCTACGCCGTGCCTGGCCAGCGCGGCCTCATCCA
>DATCUG010000480.1:0-13980 GCA_036567525.1 Streptosporangiaceae bacterium
CTGGGCCCCGCCCCGTACCTGCGCCGGAGCTTCACCATCAGCCAGCCGGTGGCCTGGGCCCGGCTGTACGTGACCGCGCTGGGCCTGTACGAGGCCCGGCTGAACGGGCAGCGGGTGGGCGACGCCGTGCTGGCCCCGGGGTGGACCGACTACACGCAGCGGATCCCGTACCAGAGCTACGACGTGACCGCGCTGCTGCACGACGGCGAGAACATGCTCGGCGCGCTGCTGGCCGACGGGTGGTACGCGGGCTTCTTCGGCTTCGACGCCAAGCGGGCCGGCGCGCACTACGGCCAGGCCCCGGAACTGCTGGCCCAGCTCGTCATCGGCCTGGCCGACGGGACCAGCCAGTGGGTGGTGACCGACGAGCGGTGGCAGGCCGCGTTCGCCGCCATCCGGCACGCCGACCTGATCATGGGCGAGCGGCACGACCTGGCCCGGGAGCCGCACGGCTGGGACGCCCCCGGCTTCGACCCGGCCGGCTGGCGCGCCGTGACGGTCCGGGCCCGGGACAGCCGGCCGCTGGTCGCCGACCCCGGCCCGCCGGTCCGGGTCACCGAGGAGATCCGGCCGGTCAGCATCACAGCGGACGGCGCCGGGCGGCTCATCGCCGACTTCGGCCAGAACCTGACCGGCTGGCTGCGGGTCAGCACACCGGGCCCGGCCACCGTGCGGATCCGGCACGCCGAGGTGCTGGCGGCCGACGGCAGCCTGTACACCGACAACCTGCGCACCGCCCGGCAGACCGACGAGTTCACCGCCGCGGACGGCCCGGCCACGTTCGAGCCCCGGTTCACCCTGCACGGCTTCCGCTACGCCGAGCTCACCGGCTACCCGGGCCAGCCCGGGCCCGGCGACCTGGTGGCCCGGGTGGCGCACTCCGACATCCCGGCCACCGGCTCGTTCGGCAGCTCGGCGCCGTGGCTCAACCAGCTGTTCCGCAACATCGACTGGGGCCAGCGGGGCAACTTCATCAGCGTGCCGACCGACTGCCCGCAGCGCGACGAGCGGCTCGGCTGGCTGGGGGATGCCCAGGTATTCGCCCGCACCGCCTGCTACAACCGCGACGTGGCCGCGTTCTTTCACAAGTGGCTCGATGATGTGGCCGACGCCCAGTACCCGTCGGGGGCGTTCAGTGATATTGCGCCCCGGCTGAATATCCCCTGGGCCGGCGCTCCGGCCTGGGGGGATGCGGGCGTGGTCCTCCCGTGGACGCTGCACACGATGTACGGCGACACGGCGGTGCTGCGGCGGCACTTCGCCGCCATGACCCGCTGGATGGACTTCGTGGAGCGGGACAATCCCGACTATCTGCGCACCCGTAACCTGGGCAACTCCTACAACGACTGGCTCGCGCCGGGTGCCGACCAGACCTCGCCGGAGCTGCTGGCCACCGCGTACTGGGCCTACGACGCCGCGCTGATGGCCGAGATCGCCGACGCGGCCGGCTACCCGGACCAGGCCGCCGGGTACCGGGCGCTGCGGGCCAAGATCGGGGCCGCGTTCACCGGCGCGTTCCTGGCCGCCGACGGCCAGCTCAGCCCGGGCACCCAGACCGCCTACGTGCTCGGCCTGCACATGCAGCTCATCCCGGATGAGCTGCGGGCGGCGGCGGCCGGCCACCTGGTGGACGCGATCCGCCGGGCGGGCTGGCACCTGACCACCGGGTTCGCCGGGGTCGGCTACCTGCTGCCAGTGCTGTGCGGCACCGGGCACACCGACATCGCCTACCGGCTGCTGGAGCAGGACACGGCGCCGTCCTGGCGGTACATGGTGGACCACGGGGCCACCACGATCTGGGAGCGCTGGGACGGCTGGACCGAGCAGCGCGGCTTCCAGAGCGCGTGGATGAACTCGTTCAACCACTACGCGCTCGGCTCGGTCGGCGAGTGGCTGTACCGGTTCGTGCTCGGCATCGACCAGGCGCCCGGCCAGGCCGGCTTCGGCCGGCTGCTGGTCCGGCCGCACCCGGGCGGCTCACTGCGCGCGGCCAGCGGCAGCTACCGGTCGGTGCGCGGGCTGATCCGCAGCGGATGGCAGCGCCAGGATGGCACGTTCCGGTTCAACCTCGAGATTCCGCCGAACGCCAGTGCCTGCATCCGGGTGCCCAGCGCGGCGGCGGAAGCCGTCCGGGATGGCACCGGGGCGCCGCCCGCGGCCATCGCCGCCTACCCGGGGCGGCCCGGTGTTCAGGAGGCGGTGTTCGAGGTCGGGTCCGGGACGCACCAGTTCACCGGGCCGGACGCGTGGTCTTAGGCGGCCGCCTCGGCCCGGGCCCGGTGCTTGATGGCCTGCGGGGAATGCCGGGCGATTTCGATGATCCCGACCACCATCAGGATCAGGCAGATGATCTCCCCCGCGATCGCTGCCGGGCTGCTGCTCAGCTTCTCGTTCAGCAGGACGTAGGCCAGCAGGATGGAGATGAGCGGGTCGGACGCGACGATGATGGCCATCACCGGCGCGATGAACGTGCCGGACTGGAACGCGTCCTGGTTGAGCACGAAGCCGACCGGCCCGGCGATCGCCAGCGCGTAGATCGGCCAGTTGGTGAGGACGTGCACGAACCCGCCGTGGCTGGCCTCGGACGTGACCAGCTTGATCAGGAAGGCGGACAGGCCGTAGCAGACGCCGGTGGCCATGGCCAGGGCCAGCGGCCGCAGGGTCTCGCTGCTCTGGCCCACCATGAGGCAGCCGACCACGGCCGCGACCACGCCCACCGCCAGCCATATCGCCTCGGCCAGGCTGACCGTGCCCGTGCCCGCGGTAGGCCGCGCGATGAACAGGAAGCCCGCCACGCCGGCCGCGCAGGCTACCACCCCGGCCAGCATGACCGGATCCGCCGACCGGCGCAGGTAGGAACTGATCAGCACGGCGAAGATGAGGTCGAAGACGAGGATCGGCTCGACCACGGCCAGCGGCGCGTACTTCAGCCCCACCACCTGCAGGGCGAACCCGATGATGGTGCCGACGATGGCGATGTCCCACAGCGGCTGGCGGACCAGGTCGAGCAGGATGCGCGGGGAGCCGGTCCGTTCCTCCTTGACCCGCTTGGTGCTGCGCTGTTCCGCGACGGACGTGACCCCCAAGACCAGGGCGGCCCCGACCGCCGCCGCTACCCCCGCCGCAGTGGACACAGGGTCAGCCTGCCCAGCCAGCCCCCGGCCCATACCCCCCAGGCAGGTAGTTAGTTAGCCGGGCGCGAAACGCAGCCCGAGGCCGAGCTGGCGGAGCACGACGCGGAACCACAGCGCGCAGCCCGCGGCCCCGGCGGCCAGCAGCACGACCGTGGCCACGGTGGACAGTTCCAGGAACCTGGGCACCGACTGGGTGGCCAGCAGCGCGCCCAGGGTGGCGCCCAGCAGCAGGAAGATGGCCGCCCAGACCAGGGTCACCCGCTGGAAGAAGCGGTGCAGCCCGGGCAGATGGCCCGGGTGGCGCAGTGATATGACCTCGGCGGCCAGCTTGGCGCACAGCGGGTTGGGCCCGCGTGCCCCGAGCGCGAACAGGACGCACAAGGCCAGGTTGCCCATCGGGAAGTGCAGCAGGAAGATCCACAAGTCGCCGGTGGCGACGGCGGCCACGGTCTGGATGGTGAGCACGACCGCCGAGATGATCAGCAGGCCGGGCACCGTCCCGGTGACCACCTTGCGCACGATGGCGGTGAGCCAGATGGCGGCGACGCTGGCCAGCAGGCCGACGTTGCGCCCCGCGAGCCAGGCCCCGGCCACGTACGCAACGAGCGGGAGCCCGAGGGACTCCGTGACGTTCCACGCCACGGTCCGCAGCAGGCACCACGGGCGGGGGAGTTCCAGGTGATCAGCCATTGCGTTTGCAGTGTAGACGAGCTCTAGTTACCGCTCACCGAGACTGTCAAACCGTTTTCCCCGGGTAAAGCAGGGCGATGGCCGGGAAACCCCGTGCCAGTCAGGCGAAGCGGGCCGCGAGCAGCCGGTACAGGCCGGGAAAATTTACCTTCAGCCGGGCCGGGAACGACAGCCACGGCGGGATGACCACCTCGTCCCGGCCGCGCCGGATCGCGTCCACGATGGCGGCCGCGGCCGCCTGCGCGCTCATCAGCTGCGGGTGCTGCCGCTGGTACGGCACGTGGCGGCGCTCGAAGAACGCGGTGTCCACCACCCCGGGGCTGACCAGCGTGACGCCCACCCCGCGGGGCCGCAGCTCGTCGCGCAGCGTGTCGGCCAGGCAGCTGAGCCCGGCTTTGGTGGCCGAGTAGCATGCCTCGCCGGACACCCCGACCAGCCCGGCGATGGACCCCACGAACACGATCCGGCCCCGGCCCGGTTCCAGGTACGGGATCACCGCGTGGGCCAGGTGGGCGGCGGCGCGCAGGTTGACGTCGATCAGCGCGTCGATGTCCCCCTCGGCCATCGACGAGAACGAGCCGGCCCAGCCGATCCCGGCGTTGGACACCATCAGGTCGAGCCCGCCCAGCTCGGCGCAGGCGGCGTTGATGGTCCGCCGCGGGCAGCCCGGCTCGCGCAGGTCGCCGGGGATACACACGGCGCCGGTGTCGGCGGCCACGCTGTGCAGCGCGGTCAGGTTGCGGCCCGCGATGGCCAGCCGCATGCCGTGCGCGGCGAACGCGCGGGCGGTGGCGGCGCCGATGCCGCTCGACCCGCCGGTGATCAGCGCGCGCAGCCCGTGCAGGGCGGCCGGCCCGGACATGTCAGGCCCTCCGCCGCTGCGGAGTATGGATATACAGTTCCTTCCGGTCCGGCCGGGCCATCTCCCGCTGCACCGGCGGCGGCAGCAGGTACTGCGCCTCGCGCTGGTGCTCGCCGTACTGCCGGTCGGCGTTGTAGACCTGGTCGAACTTCCAGATCATCCGGACGAAGTTGGTCTGCCCGTGCATGAGCTGCCGGGCCACGATGCCGGTGGTCTTGGCCAGCGCGGCCACGCCCAGGTGCTTGCGGGCCAGCACCGACTGGGTCTTGACCAGCTCCTGGTAGAACCGGTGCAGCGGCAGCCGGGTCGGCAGCACCGCGTGCTGCACATCGAACAGGCGGTAGTCCAGAGTGGTCAGCCGGCGGGATTCGGTGAACCAGGTCTCGGTGCCCGGGTAGGGCGTCTGCACGGTGATGTTGACGATCTCGGGCACGCTCATGGCCCACTCCCGGACGAACGCGAACCGGGCCTCGTCCCAGTCCGGGTCGGCGATGATGTTGATGGCCACGCTCAGCCCCAGCGACCGGGCCACTTCCAGCGCCTTGTTGTTGATCTTCGGCGTGGTCCGCTTGCGGAACGCCTTCAGCCCGTCCTCGTCCAGCGCTTCCAGGCCGAGGAACATGTAGTTCAGCCCCAGCCGCCGCCAGCGCCGGAACACCTCCTCGTTGCGCAGCAGCACGTCGCACCGGGTTTCCAGGTAGTACTGCTTGCGGATGCCGCGGCGCTCGAGCTGGCGGGCGATCTCGTCGCCCTCCTCGGCCTTGATGAACGCCACGTCGTCCACGATGAACACGCCCGGCTCGGCGATCCGGGCCATGTCCTCGGCGGCCGCTTCCGGCGACAGCCTGCGGTAGCTGCGGCCGTAGAACGTCCACGCGCTGCAGAACGAGCAGTCCCACGGGCAGCCGCGGGTGAACTCGATGGACGCGGCCGGGTCCATCACCCCGATGAAGTACTTGCGGCGGCGGCCGCCCAGGTGCCGGGCTGGGAGATGGTCGTCCAGGCTGTGCATCATGGCGGGCGGCCGGCCCGGCCCATCCACCGTGACGATCCCGGGCACCTCGCGGAACCCGCGGTCGGGCAGCGCGGCCAGCAGCGCGGGCGCGCCGACCTCACCTTCGCCCTTGAGCACGGCGTCGAGCGCGCCCTCGGCGTGCTGCAGCACCTGGTCGGCCACGAACGACACGCTGTGCCCGCCGGCGAACACGTAGCAGCCGGGCAGCACCGTCTTGATCCACTTGGCCAGGTTCACCACTTCGGGCACGTTGGCCAGGTAGTTGAGGCTGAACCCGACCGCCTCCGGCCGGAACCTGGCCACTTCCCGCTGCAGCTCGGCCTGCCGGTAGACCTGCAGGTCGACCAGGCGGACGTCGTGCCCGTCGGCCAGCAGCGAGCTGGCCACCCGCTCCAGGCCGAGCGGCTCCAGCCGCAGGAAGATCTCCGAGTACATCAGCGCGCTGGGGTGTACCAGCAGGACACGCATCTGGCCGATCCTCCGTCTCAGGCGGTCACCGTGCGGGAGCCGTGCGTGGCCGGCGGCGCAGGTAGCGGAAGAACTCCCCGCCCTCGCGCAGCCGCCGGGCAGCCATATCGGGCTGGCGGATCATCTCGGCGGACATCTCGGCGATCTTGCCGGCCCGGAAGTAGAACCGCTTGTAAAAGGTGTCCACCGAATCCAGGATCTCGGTGTGCCCGAGATGCGGGTACGACAACGTGGCGAGCTGGGTCCCGTCGTCGCTGACCAGCGTCGCCCCGGCTGCGTCGCCCGGCAGCCAGCCCTGCTCGATGGCCTGCTGATATAGCTGAGTGCCCGGGTAGGGGGCCGCCACCGATACCTGGATGGTGTGCGGGTTCACCTCCTGGGCGTAGCGGATCGTCTCCTCGATCGTTTCTTTAGTTTCCCCAGGTAGACCGAGGATGAACGTGCCGTGCACGGTGATGCCGAGGTCGTGGCAGTCGCGGGCGAACCGGCGGGCCCGGTCCACCCGCAGGCCCTTCTTGATGTTGATCAGGATCTGCTGGTTGCCGGACTCGTAGCCCACCAGGAGCAGGCGCAGCCCGTTGTCCCGCAGCACCGTGAGCGTCTCCCGCGGCACGTTGGCCTTGGCGTTGCAGGACCAGGTGATGCCCAGCCGGCCCAGCCCGCGGGCGATGGCCTCGGCCCGGGGCCGGTCGTCGGTGAACGTGTCGTCGTCGAAGAACAGCTCTTTGACCTGGGGAAACAGCTGGCGCACCAGGGCCGCTTCCTCGAGTACATGCTCGACGCTCCGGGTCCGGTACAGGTGCCCCCCGACCGTCTGCGGCCACAGGCAGAACGTGCACCGCGACCGGCAGCCCCGTCCCGTGTACAGGGACAGATACGGGTGCCGCAGATAGCCGATGTAATAGTCCTCGGCCCGCAGATCCCGCTTATAGACCGGGGTGACGAACGGCAGCAGGTCCATGTCCGGCACCGGCTGCCGGTTGGCGTTATGAATAATGCGGCCGTCCGGGGCGGTGAAGCTGATGCCGTCGATCGAGCCGAGCGGGCGTCCCTCGGCCACCTCGGCCACGGTGAAGTCGAACTCCTCGCGGGCCACGAAGTCGATGGCCGCCGACGCGCGCAGTGACTGGCCGGGCTGGACGGCCACCTTCGGCCCGACGAAGCCGACCATGACATCAGGGCTGGCCGCCTTGAACGCCTCGGCCAGCTTGACATCACCGTCGAACGTGGGCGAGCTGGTGTGCAGCACGATCAGCTCGTAGTCCCGGGCCAGCGGGATGACGTCGGCCGCGGTCAGGCCGGCCGGCGGCGCGTCGACCAGCCGGCTGCCCGGCACGATGGCCGCGGGCTGGGCCAGCCAGGTCGGGTACCAGTACGACCGGATTTCCCGTTTTGCCTGGTATCTCGCACCGGCTCCGCCGTCGAAGCCCGCATAGGACGGGGGGTTGAGGAAGAGGGTGCGCATCATCGGGTCGCGGCTCCTTCGGTCACGCTGGCCGCCGGCCCGTGGCTGGCGGGAGAGGGGCGCGGCGGGGCGGGGACCAGCGGATCGAGGTCCACGCCGATCTGGCGCAGGGCGGCGGCGTAGGCCGGCTCCCAGCGCGGCGGGGGCTCCGCGGGAACCGGGGCGCTCATCACCTCGTCCCGGACGGCCAGCGCGCTCTCCGTCAGCCCGCGGGCCGTCGGCTGGGCTACGTGGGCCCGGCCCAGCTCCAGCTCGTGCAGCAGGTTGTCCCGGCCGTGCCCCGGCATCACGTCGAGCAGCAGCAGCTGGCGGCCCACCACCCGGGCCTCGCTGCAGGTGGTGGCGCCAGGCAGGGCCACCACCAGGTCGGCCGCGGCCATCAGCTCGGGCACCCGGTCGGTGAAGCCAAACGGGATGACCCGGGACGTCCGCTGGGCCAGCTCACGGAACCGCTGCTCGACCGGCCGGTCCCGGCCGGCCACGGCCAGCACGTGCACCCCGGCGGCGGCCAGCTCGGCCACGGTCGCGGTCAGCGGGCCGAAGCCCCAGCCGCTGTCGATGACCAGGACGCAGAACTCCCCGGGCGGGATGCCGAGCGCGGCCCGCGCCGTGGCCTGGTCCGGGGCGGCGTAGAACTCGGACCGGACCGGTGGCGGCACCACCGCCACCGTGGCCCGGGGCAGGTAGCGCCGGACCGAGGCGGCCGCGGCGGGCGAGGTGACCAGGAACAGGTCGGTCCCCGGGGCGGCCCAGATCCGGTGCACGGTCACGTCGGTGCACAGCACGACCGTGCGCAGCACCGGGCACCTGGCTTTGAGCTGGCCGGCCGCGGTGGCGCCGGTGGCGAACACGCTGAGCAGCAGATCGGCTGGCTGCCGGTCCAGGTCAGCCTGTAGCGCCGGCACCAGCCGGGCGCTGGCCGCGCGGGACATCAGGCTGGCCAGCCGGCTCCCGGTCCGCAGGTGGGCGAAGTGCAGCCCGTCGTACAGGCCAGGGATGGCGACCAGCCGCCCGAATACCTGTTCCCCGATGCCGCCGCTGCGCCGCCCGAGCAGCGACATGCTGTCCACGCCGCGGCTCCGCCATCCGGACTGATCCAGCAGCTCGGCGCAGCAGCGCGCCATCATTTGGTGGCCCAGTCCTAGTGACCCGGTCAGCAGCACAGCCTCCCGCACCCGCGTCACCTCCTGGACCGTGGGCTTCCTCAGCAGAGCGCTCCCGGGCGGCTCAGCCCGGGGAGCGGATGGCTAATGCTGTGGTTCCTGAAGTTCGGCTATGACCCACTCGACCGTGACGGCCATCAAGCAGGCGGCGGCGGCAAGCAGGAGCGCCACGCGTGCTTCTTTTGGCATTGATCCCTCCCAGTCCCGGGCCATGCCTGGTGTGGCGGCCCGTCACGGTTCAGCCTCCATCGCGCCGGCCCGGGCCATATCCCCAAGGTGGCTAGTTTCATTTCTGTGCTGGCGCAGCGCGGCGGCTGCTTCCCGTGGCATGGCTGTCTAAACACGGGAAGCTGGAATTTCTGCCTGAGGTGCTGTCCAGCCGCGCTACCCGGGCGGCACGCTCTCTTTCCGTGACGGCACGAACCGATTACAGTCAGTGTTCTAGCTGGGCGTCGAAGGGGGACCGTCATGGCTTGGCAGCTGCGGGGCGAGTACCTGGAGAACTGCAATTGTGACATTCTCTGCCCTTGTATAACGTCCTCGCTGCAGGGCCCCGCCGACAACGAGCGCTGCTATCTCCCGCTCGCCCTGCACATCATCGAGGGAGACAGCGACGGCGTGCGGCTGGATGGGCTGAACGCCGTGCTGGTCGTAGATTCGCCCGCCGTCATGGGCGAGGGCAACTGGCGGGTCGCGGTCTATCTGGACGAGCGCGCGGACGACCAGCAGCGCGCAGCGCTCGGCGCGGTGCTGTCCGGCGCGCAGGGCGGCCCACCGGAAATGCTGGCTGGCCTGGTCGGCGAGCAACTCGGCGTGAAGTTCGTGCCGATCAACTTCACCTCCGATGGTGACCGGAAGCGGGTCGACGTGCCGGGCATCATGGAGTTCGAGATCGAGGGGCTGCACTCGCCGAATTCGGCCGCGGTGATGGAAATCGTCAACGTGTTCCACCCGATGGGCAGCAACCTGCCTATCGCGCGCAGCATCACCGGCCGGTACAACGATCCTGACTACGGCCTGTCTTTCGACAACACGGGGAAAAATGGTCACTTCCGCGAGTTCGCCTGGCAGGCGTAGCAACCTGGCCTGGTGGGCCGGGCTGCTGATCGTCGCGGCCTTCGCCTGGGTGCTGCTGATCGACCGGAGCCCGGGGATGCCTGCCGCGATGGCCGGCCCTTGGCTGGTGTTCGCCGAGTTCCTGCTGCTCTGGGTGGTCATGATGGCGGCGATGATGCTGCCGTCGGTAGCCCCGGTCGCCACGATGTACCTCAGAGTGGTCCGGTCCAAGCGGACCGGGCCGGCCGGCGCCCACACCGCCGCCATGGTCGGCGGGTACCTACTGGCCTGGGCGGGGTTCGGCGTGCTGGCCTATGGGCTGTCCCGGTCGCTCGGCACGCTGGCCCCGATGACTGGTCCCGGTAAACCAATGGGGATGGACACGGCCCCGGCCACCCGTACCGTGTGGAGCGCTGCCGTCATCCTGGCCGTGGCTGGGCTGTACCAGTTCAGCCCGCTGAAGGAGCGCTGCCTCCGGCACTGCCGGTCACCGCTGGGTTTCCTGCTCCACTTCGGCACCTACTCGGGCCGGCTGCGGGATGTCCGGGCCGGCGCCTACCACGGTGCGTACTGCGTCGGCTGCTGCTGGAGCCTGATGCTGATCCTGGTGGCGGTCGGCCTGATGAACTGGGCCTGGATGATCGGGCTGACCGCGGTGGTCTTCGTGGAGAAGATCTGGCGGTCCGGCCCGGCATTCGGCTATGTGGTAGGCGGCGCGCTGATCGGGGCCGCGGTGCTGCTGCCCTGGCTGCCGAACGTCCAAACGGCCCTGCTCAGCTGACAGCCAGCCTCAGTCCGCTAGCTGCGTCACCCCGCCGGCAGCCGGACGATGGCGGCGCTGGTGGCGGGCACGGTCAGACTCAGCCCGTCTGGGCCGCCGGGCAGCGCGGTCCACTGCCCGGCCCACGGGGCGTCGCCGGTGATCGCGGCCCCGCCCAGCGTGGCGCCGCCCGCGCCCGGGTCACCGGGTTCGGCGCTGGCCAGCGTCATCACCTCGGCGCCCGGCATCGCCGGGCCGGGCCGCCTGATCGTCACGGCCGCCTCGGCCGCCCCCCGCCCGTGCGTCTTGTTGATCAGCGTGACGCAGTCCCTGACGCAGTAGGCGGTCAGGTTGAGGCCGTTCGCGCTGTCCACTGTCACCGGCCTGACCTGCCCCACCGAGCCCAGCGTGAACGCCTTGATGCCGTATCCCTTCGGGGTGACCGCGTACCGGCCGGCCGCCGCCGGGCCGGGCACGATCGTGTCGGTGTAGAGCCACTGCTTGTTGTGGAAGTTGACGCCCGCCGCCCCGTGTGCCGCCCACCAGTGCAGGTGATCAAGCGCCCACAGCGCGGCGGCGAACGCGTTGCTCGCGCCGGGCACGCCGGTCAGGTAGTCGTTCGACTCGGTGAGCCGGTAGCTCAGGCCAGCCGCCCGGACCGGCGCCAGGTTGCGGGCGTAGAACCAGGGATACGGGATGTACTCGGTGCCCGCAGGCTGGCTGCCGATCTCGGTACCCGTCACCCAGTCCGCGGACAGCATGTTGCCGATGGCCTGCCCGGCGCTGGTCTTCCCCGGGCTGCCCCCCACGTAGTAGTGCTGGGTGAACTCGGCCACCCGGCCGGCGTCCCGCTCGTCCTGGGCGAACCGCTCGGTCCAGGACACGCCGCGGTCCGGGTCCGGCGTGTAGGTCAGCGGGGTGTAGGCCCCGGTGTCCGGCCCGGCCAGCGGTGCGCCGGGCGCGGCCGCGCGCACCGCGGCGGCGAAGTCCCGCCAGGTAGCCAGGTACGACGCGTAAGCGCTGCCGGGGACGCCGCCGACCTCCTCGTAGATGGCCGGGTCGTGCGGATGGCCCGGGTAGCTGTGGAACGCGTGCCAGTCCGGTTCGTTGCCGATGGCGAAGCTGGCCACGTGCTCCCGGTAGCGGCCCCAGATGTACCCGGCCGCCTCGGCATCGGCCGACTTCAGCCCGGCGACCGGCTTGCTGCTGGGGCTGAGCAGGCGGAATGAGTAGATCACCTGCGCGCCGGCCGTGGCGGCGAACGCGAACAGGTGGTCCACCCCGGTGAAGCCGTCGGGCCCGGTGCCCGCGGGCGGGTAGAAGTCCACCGATCCCCCGCCGATGCGCAGGCTGCGCAGCCCCACGTTGCGGAACAGCGTGACCAGCGAGTCGTTGTCCGCCCGGAACAGGTAGCCGTCCACCCCCGCGTTGCCCGGGTTGAGCGGCCCGCGCTCGAAGCTCAGCCCGGCGAAGTCAGCCGGCACTACCGGCCCGGGCGGCCCGTCCGCGACGGTGACGGTAACCGGGTGGCTGTCCCGGTCAGCCTGGTGACCCAGGATCCGCCGCAGCATGACCCTGGTCATGCCCAGCCGCCCGAGCCGGTTAAACCGCTTGCTCACCGGCCAGCGCGTCCAGCTCGGCGGCCAGGCCCGGCGCCTCCGCGGCGCCCATCCGCTGGAACATCTCATGCGCTTGCCGCAGCTTGGCTGCCGCGTCCCCGGCCTGGCCGGCGGCCAGGTCACAGCGGCCCAGGCCGGCCAGCGCGTGCGCCTCGTCCCAGGCGCTGCTGATTTCCCGGGCGACGCTGAGCGCCGCGCGGTGCGAGGCCGCGGCCTCGGCCGGGCTCCCGCGGGCCCGGTGCAGGGCGCCCAGTTCGTTGAGTACCTCCACTTCGCCGCCCCGGTGGCCGATGTCCCGGAAGATGCGCAGCGCTTCGGACAGCGCCTCGCTGGCGCCCGGGAAGTCCCCGGTCAGGCGGCGCACACTGCCGAGGTACCCCAGCGCCACGGCCTGGCCGCTCCGGTTGCCCATGTCCTGGTGAATCCGCCGGGCCACGGTCAGTGCCGCCGCGGCGCCCCGGTAGTCCCCGGTATCCCGCCGCAGCGCGCCCAGGTGGTTGAGCGTGTTGGCCTGGCCCAGCCGGTCGCCGAGTTCGCGGTACATGGCTAGCGCCCGTTCCAGCGCCGCCATGGCCGCCGGGTGGTCCTCGGTAAACCTGCGCACCACCCCCAGCCGGTGCAGATTGTCCGCCTGCCCGAGCACATCACCCAGCTCGCGGTACAGCGCCAGCCCGACCTCCAGCGCGGCCACCGCCCCGGGGTAATCGCCGGTCACGCTGCGTACCGCACCTAGTTCATTCAGCGCGTTGGCCTGGCCGAGCCGGTCGCCCAGGTCCCGGTACATGTCCAGCGCCGTGACGTGGGCGGCTGCCGCGGCTGAATAGTCGTCGATCCGCCGCCAGACCGCCCCGAGATTGGTCAGCGCGTTGGCCTGCCCGAGCTGGTCACCGAGGTCACGGTAGATCCCTTGGGCGCGCCGCAGTGCCTCGGTCGCCGCGGCGGCGTCACCGGTCATCTGGCGCAGGGCGCCCAGCTTGATCAGGGCGTCGGCTTCGCTGAGCCGGTCGCCGAGTTGCCGGGCCGCGGCGACGGCGGTCTCGTGCCGGATGATGGCACTGCCCCACGGGCCGTCATAGCGCAGCAGCGCCGCGAGCGCCGCGGTGAGCGCGACGACCCGGGCATGACGGCCGGCCCGGGTGACCTGGTCGAGGCAGGCCAGCAGGTTCACCCGCTCGGCCCGGAGCCAGGCCAGCGCCTGCATCCGGTCGGCCAGGCCGGGCGCGGCCGCTGGGGCAGTTGCGGCCGGGGCCGGCTGAACCCGCGTCTGCCGGGCCAGGCAGGCCTCGGCGTGGGCCGCCGTGTGCTGGTAGTAGTCCAGCAGGCCCGCCAGCATGTGCTCCCGGTCGGCGGCCGGGATGTCGGCGCCGCGATGCCGGGAGTAGGCGCGGATGAGGTCATGCATCCCATACCGGCGGTAACCCGGCTCGGTGAGCAGGCCCTCGCCGTGCAGCGCGTCCAGCAGCCGGCCCGCCTCCGGCACCGGGAGGCCGGCCAGCGCGGCCGCCGCATACCCGTCGATGGTGGTTCCCGGGTGCAGGCCGAGCACTCGGAAGAACTCCTGCTGGCTGGCGGTCAGCGACCGGTAGGACACCCCGAAGGCGGCCGCGACGCTGCCCGCCTCGGCGGTCAGCGTCAGCACGCTGGCCTCGGTTTCCCGGGCCAGGTCGGCGATCGTCCAGGACGGGTGACGCAGGTACACCCGGGCCAGCAGCGAGATGGCCAGCGGCAGGAACCCGGCCAGCCTGACC
>DATCUG010000481.1:0-5249 GCA_036567525.1 Streptosporangiaceae bacterium
GACCAGCCCGCCCCGGGGGTAAGTCGCGGCTGAGTACCCGGGCCAGCTCCGGCCGCCGGATCGCGAGCACGATCATGATCAGGGCGAGCAGGACGGCCGTGCCTGCGGTGGTCCAGCCCAGCCCGATCCGGTCGATCACCGGCCCTTGCACCAGCGAGCCAACCGGGTAGGCGACGCCGAGCGCGACCAGGAAAAAGCTGAGCACCCGGCCACGGTAGGCCTGCGGGGCGCGCAACTGGACCAGGGTGGACAGCCCGGACAGCACGCCCAGGTACACCAGGCCGACCAGGAACAGCGTGAGCGCACCCTGCCACGGCGTGCGCGCCGCGCTGTAACCGACCAGCACCACCGGGAGCAGCACCAGGCTGCCCGCCAGTACCCGGCCGCGGCCGAGCCGGGCGGCCAGCGGGGCCAGGCAGAGCGCACCGAGCACCGCACCGGCCCCCTGGGCCGTGGTCAGCAGCGCCGTGCACTGCGCCACCGCCCGCGCGCCACCATGGGTCAGGTGGTGGGCCATCACCGGGACCAGCGCGATGAACGGCGACGCGAGGAACGCCACCAGCGCAATCGTGCCGATGGCGGCCCGGCACGACGGCTCGGCCCGGGCCGCCGCGTAGCCGGAGCGCAGCGACGGCAGCAGGCCGGCTGGCTGGCCCCCGGGCGGGGCCAGCCGGACGAACCCGAGCGCCAGCACCACGGCCAGGAAAGAGACCGCGTTGGCCACGAACGCGACCGGATAGCCGAACGCCGCCACCGTCGCACCGGCCAGCGCAGGCCCGACGATACGGCCCAGGTTGAACTGGGCCGAGTTGAGCGAGACGGCGGCCAGGAACTCGGTCTGCGGCACCAGGTCGGGGAGGATGGCCTGCTGAAACGGGCCGATCAGCGCACTGGCTGCGCCCTGCACGGTGACCAGCGTGACCAGCGCGGCTGGGCTGGACCGGCCCGCCGCCACCAGCACGGCCAGCAGGATCGCGGTCCCGGCCGCGGCCAGGTTGCCGAGGACGAGGACCGGCCGCCGGGGCAGCCGGTCGGCCAGCGCGCCGCCGACCGGCGACAGCAGGCCAATCGGCAGGAACCCGCCGACCGCCACCAGCACGGCCCAGGTGGCCTTGCCGGTGTCCGAGATGACCAGCGCACCGACCGCGACCGTCTGCATCCACGACCCGATCGTGGAGATCAGGCCCGCCGTCCACAGCAGGGTGAACGCCCGGTGCCGGAACGGCTGCACGCCGGCCAGTCCGCGGGCCTGCCCGCGCGCACCGGCCGGGCCTGGACTGGCCGCGCCGGGTTGCTCGGGCTGAGCCGGGCTGGTCAGTTCATCCGCGGTCCGGCTCACCCGGACAACCTACCGGCCCACGCCGACAGCCAGGCCCACCGCACTCCCAGCGACCTGCCGGGCGCACACCAGAGCGGCCTCGACGCAGGCACAGCCCAGCTGACCTGCCGGACGCCGTTTTGTCGGTGGGTGCCCGTAACATCCGGGACAAGCCAATGGGCCGGCGCGCGGCCGCGGCACGCCCCCGGCGGCCCGGTTTCGCCCGCCCCGTTCCGCCGTCGGCGTATGCCCAGTGGCGCCGGCCGACCACCCCCGGCATCGTCCCAGCTCAGCAAGGAGGATCCGACTGGCGAGCTGAGATTCGAACGTGTGTTCTAGGCAAACTGGCTTCCCAGTTCCATCGTACTTATGTTCTAATACTTGCATGCCTGAGGTCGCTCGCGCTGCCGGACCACGGACCCCCGCCGCCACCGCCGTTGCGGTGCCGGATACGGGGCTGGCCGGCTTCCCCCACACGGGGCCGACAGGCTTCCCGATGACCTGGCCCGAGCCACCCCTGGCCTTCCCCGCCCCGCCCGAGGGGTGCCCGCAACCGCAGCAGCTGCTCACCAGACGTCGCCCAGGCAGGCTTCATGCCAGTCATCAGGATCTGAATCCGCCTGACACACAGCGCACGGTTGAGGTGAGACAGTGAGCACCTACTTCGAGGACATGATCAGGCTCAAGCGGGAGCACCTCGCGGACCTGAAGAAGACCACTGCCGAGCTGGAACGGGAACTTTCCGACGCGCGGGATTCGCTGCAGCGGGAAGCACGGCAGCGCCAGCTGGCCCAATCGCGCGCCGGGCAGGCGGCCGAGTCTGGTTATGCCGCCGAGGCCTGCCAGTGTGAGCAGTGCCAGCCGACGCGGCGCCGGGTGCCGAGCCCGCGGCGGCCCGCCTACACGGCCCCCCCGCTGGACTACGGGTTCGCCACGGGCCAGGCTGAATCCGCCGAGACGGACCGGTTCGACGTCGGCCAGTACGAAGCCGAGCTCACCGGTGACGACGCCGGCGGCGCCGATGCCGGGCCGGACGAGGACCGCACCACGATCCTCATCAACAAGGGCCGGTCCAGCGCCCATCAGCCAAAGCTGGCCCTGAGCCGGAAAATGGTGATTGGCCTCATTGCCGCGGTCACGCTGCTCGCGGTGCTGGTGCTGCTGCTGGCATCCGGCGGCGGGGCTTCCTGGCCGTCCAGCGTGGCGCAGGTGCAGGGCTGGATCGAGCAGGCCTGCCAGAACCCCAACGTGATGTCCGAGCCCGGTCAGGTCAACTTTGCCTGCGCGAAGAGCAGCCGCCAGATCCTGTGGGTCTTCTCGCTGATCACGAGCGGCAATAACCCGGCCTTCGCTGACACGAAGACCGGCCGGCAGGGCCTGGAGCCGATCACGCCCGGACAGGGCGGCCAGGTGGCCGCGGCGCTCAACCTGCACCACCCGTACGACCCGTCCAGCCCGGTGGACAGCCTGCAGGTCGCGGCGCGCGCCATCAACGACATCATCGGCGGCGCGACCGTGACCAGCACCAGCGGGAGCGCGCAGGTGCAGCCGGGGCTGGAGAGCAGCTCAGCCAACTGCCTGCGGTACACCGGCTCCGCGGCCATGAATGCGCGCCAGGGTTACCCAGACGTCTGCGCCCGGCCGCTCACCGCGCACGGGCAGGCGGCGCTGGTCCGGGACGTGTACCGCAAGTGGGTGGTCGGCGCCCCATCGCTGGCCGCCCGGGACGCGGCCGTACTGTTCCAGAACGCGAAGAATCCCGGCGACCCGCAGGTCCAGTACATCCTGAACCACCTGCCAGCCTCCGCGCTGTCGCCCTGATCTCAGCCACCCGACCCAGGGTCCGCGTAGCACCACATCCCGGTAGCCACCTTGGCGTATCCACTGTCCGGGTCAGCGCATCAGTGAGGAGGTGAGTTCGTTGCAGCCCGCCAGCAAGCCGTGGTGGCAGCAGGCGACGGCGCTGGTCAGCCTGAGCGCCGGCGGCGCCATCACGGGTTTCTCGTTCATGCCCAAGGCAGCCGTTGACTTCTCGTCGCCGACCAGCCTCCCGGTCAACTTGCTGGCCCTGCAGCACTCGGTCCGGCAGGCCCCGGCCAGCGACGCCACGCTGCGCTCTGCCATCGTCAACGTCGCCCAGCATTACCTGCAGCTGGCCCAGGACAAGACGCCGGCCGAGATGGAGGCGATGATCTGGCAGCAGGACAGCCTCGATCATGCCGACCACGGCCCGTCCTGCGCCGCGTTCGCCAGCCTGACCCTGGAGCTGGCGGCCAAGGTGGTCGGCCAGCAGAGCTGGGTGACCGGCGGCAGCTCGTATCCCTGGCCGCTGCACACCTGGGCCGATGTCCGGGTGGACGAAAACCCGGCCTCACCTGGCGTCGTCTCGGTCCAGCAGGACGCGCAGACACACGGGCGGTGGCATCCGCTTGGTGACGGCTACCAGCCGCAACCGGGCGACTGGGTGCTGTTCCCCGGGCACGTCGAAGTGGTCACCGGGCACGGACACGACGTGCTGCACACGATCGGCGGCGATTCGCTGCCGAACTTCTCGGTCAACGCGCACCAGTACCCCGGCCCGCTGGCGAGTCAGGGCGTAGTCGGGTTCGTCAACAACGGGTCGCTCAGCGCGGCCGGCGCGGCCAGCGCGGCTGACACGACGCACGGTGGGCATGGCGCGTCGCATGCCGCCGGCACCCAGGCCAGCACGGCGGGAACGGCGGGAGCGGCAGGCCAGGCCGCCATCCCAGGCACCGCCGCGGCAACCCACCCCACACCATCGGCAGGCAAGCACCACCCGAGCCAGGCCGATGTCAGCGCCACCCAGGCCGGCCAGGCCGCCGCGCTCGCCGCCATCCCCGGATCCAGGCCAGCCAGCCCAGCCGCCAAACCGGCACACCAGGCCCACCGGGCTGCCCGCACCCCGGCGGAAACGGCCACCCTCACCGGCCAGGCTGATATCCCAGGCGCGGCTGGGCTGGACCCGGCCCAGCACCGGCATCGGCACGGCGCCGGGCACGCCGGCACCGGGCACGCCGACACCAGGCACGGTGCTGGGGCGACCGATCTGGCTGCGGCGTCCGGCGGTGCGGCCATCCCCGGGCTGGGCACCGCCGGGCAGCACGACGGTTCAGCATCGCGGCCCGCGGCCAGTGGTGCCGGCCACCAGCACCAGCCCGCCAGCACCGCGCCGGTGGATGAAGCGTCCGCGCGGCAGGCGTTCATCGCCGCGGTGGCCCCAGGTGCCATGGCCTCGCAACGCGCCTACGGCGTGCCGGCCGCGGTGACGATCGCCCAGGCCATCGAGGAGTCGAACTGGGGCCAGAGCCTGCTGGCCAGCAAGGACCACAACCTGTTCGGCATGAAGGGCACCGGCCCGGCGGGCAGCGAGGCGCTGCCGACGCAGGAATACGAGAACGGCCAGTGGATCACCACGACCGCGCCGTTCCGGGTGTACCACAACTTCGCCGAGAGCATCGATGACCATGGCCGACTGCTGGCCGGCAGCGGCTACTACGGGCAGGCGATGGCGGTGCGCCGGGCGCCCAACGCGTTCGCCTCCGCACTGACCGGGGTCTATGCCACCGATCCCAGCTACGGCGCCAAGCTGATCAGCCTGATGCGGACGTACAACCTGTACCAGTACGACGCGGGCAGCCCGTCGGCCGGATCCGCGCCGGTGGCCCAGCACCGGCCCCGCCCGGCGCCCAGCCACCGGACGACCTCGCGCACGCCCGCCCCGTCCGGGTCGCCCACGGCCAGCCCGTCCGGCACGCCAGCCGCCACCCCCACCGGCACAGGCCAGCCCACACCGGCCGCCAGCCCGGCGCACACCCCGAGCGCAACCCCGGCCCGCTCCGGGTCCGCCACGCCGAGCGCAACCCCCAGCCACACGCCGGCCGCGGCTGGCACACAGTCACCGGCCGCGAGT